>CACWXE010000243.1 GCA_902764715.1 uncultured Ruminococcus sp.
TTCGTAGGTCGTCATTTCTTTTCACCTTTCTTTTGATGTTTTTCATTATATCACATCTTTGGGTGTTTGACGACTCTACTTACATGATAACACTCCAGACTGCGCGCGTGTCCAAGCCCCTCCCCTACGGGTGGGATAGTTTGGGATAAAACGAAATAGGGACCGCCGCGGTTTGCGGCAGTCCCTTGCACAACATATTTTATTCAATTAAAGATGGATCACTTTGCGTATTCGACAGGATGAGCGATCGCTTCCACGGGGATGAGTTCGTGCAGACCCCATGTGTAATCGTTGACGCTGGTGAGGAACTTATCCTCATAAACGCCCTCGCCGGAGTTGTTCATGACAAGTACGTCAGCAACGTCGATCTGCTCATCGCCTTTGAAAGCCTTGCAGGTGACGGTGGAGCCGAGCGGCAGGTTGACGGACAGGCTCTCGACAGGGGTATTGACAACCTTGTCGATACCGGTCTTCTTGTTGTAATCCTGACCGTCAAAATGGAATCTGTAAGCCATGAAGAAGTTGTTGACGTCGGTCTCGAGGTGGGTATCAGCCGCGTCGATGTTGACGATGATCTTCTTGCCTACGTTGTCGATGATGTCGATACCCTTGACGGTGTAGCGATCGGGATCTTCCTTAGCGGTCTGAGCCAGCGCGAGGAAATCATCGCGATGAACGACTTCCATTCTGTAAACGACCGTACCGAGCAGACCGTTGTCGGCGCCGTCAAACAGACCGTTCTCCCAGTTGACGGAGCACATCTGGAACACATATTCCTTACCGATGACGACTTCCTTCATCTCGCCGCCGTAGTAAACGGTGCCGTCCTCAAACGCGACAGCCATCTTCAGGGGAGCGTCGATGCGGATCTCAGCCTTCTCGCCCTCTTCCGCGGGCTGAGGCGCCTCGGTGGGATCAGCAGGCTGAGCCTCTTTCGCGAGGAAATCAAAATGGCTGAACCTGCCGGTGATGGTCATGATGATGCTATCGTCCTTCTGCGCGACATTCACGGTAGCCTTGGAGCCGTTGGTGTTAGGGGTCGCGGCGATGCCGAAGCCCTTCATAACGGAGAAAATTTTTGTACCGCCGGTCAGCGAGCTGTCGGCAGCCTTTGCCTGCGCAATGATCTCGTCATCGCTGCGGGTATCATCGGCGGGAGCCCAAATCAGAGCACCGGTCGCCTGCTTGACCCAAGCGATAGACGCGTTGGTGATATCACGGGTGGTGATTTCGATCTTTTTCTTCGCAAGCATCTCAGCAGGGATCGCTTTCTTTGCTTCCTCAACTTCACCGGCATACGCTCCGACCACGGGAAGTGCCGCAAAGACCATGATGATTGCGAGGATCATTACCAGCATTCTTTTCATAATAGTACCTCCTTGTACTTCGCTCGCACAGGCATAAAAAGCAGCCCGTGCAAAATATGGTGGATTTGCAGCCGGACTGTCATGACAAAAACGCGGTAGACTCCTGAGCTTTCCGTCCCTGCGTTTCCGCAGGTTTGGCAATGGTTTCTATTTTATGAACCTCACGGACATAGAAAAACAGTCCGTGCAAATTCCGAGGTTTGCAGCCGGACTGTCGTGACATAACGCGGTAGACTCCTGAGCTTTCCGTCCCTGCGTTTCCGCAGGTTTGGCAAAATATTAAATTGAATAAGATTGGCGCGTGCGCCTTTTTATCGTGTTAATCGGTTGAGATTGCCACAGGCAACGAGTTGCCCTCGCAATGACTATCTAAACTGAGATTGCCACAGGCTAAACCCTCAGTCAGCGGACAAGAGTATCCGCTGACAGCTCCCTTAGGAAAGGGAGCCTTTGCCTTCGCAATGACGATTTCAAATAAAAAACAGTCCGCGCAAATTCGAGGTTTGCGGCCGGACTGTCATTACGCAAAGTAGTAGACTCCAAAGCTTTCCGTCCCTGTGTTTCCACAGGTTTGGCAACTAAGTTACTAAATAATATGAACTACAATACTATTATATTCATCGTACAGAAATTTGTCAATAGTTATTTGATTTTTTCGAGATGTTTTGGTGTTTTTCGGGAGTGCCAATGTGTCACCCCTCGTTATCATTGTTCAGATAATAATCGGCTTTCGCGGCATACATCGCCTGATCCGCCTTTTTGACGAGCTCTTCGATGGTGTAGTCGCGGTAATCCGCCGCGCGGGCATAGCCGGGCGCGATACTCAGCGTAAAATCGGTTCTGCTCTTTGACCAGCCTTCGGTCTCCTCCGCCAGACGCGCGAGGAGCTCTTCCGCCTTTTCCTTGGTCATATTTGTCATCACGACGAACTCATCGCCGCCTGTCCTGTAGCATCTGCCGGAGTCACCGACGACCTTTTCGATCGAGCGCGCGGCGCCGACGATCAGCTCGTCACCCGCGTCATGTCCGATGGTATCGTTGACCATTTTCAGCCGGTTGATATCAAAGACAAAAACGGTAAAGTATTCGGGCAGCGCGGTCATCTGGCTGTATCGCTCGATATCCTTGGTGTAGGCATAACGGCTGAATACGCCGGTCAGCACATCCTTCATCAGCTGGATATGCTGTTGGCTGATCTGTTCATCCGCATCCATCTTGTAAAACTCGGCGTAGTGGATGAACATCAGCGCTACGCAGATCGTCATGGCGATATACGCTGTTCTGTATTCCGAGCCGAGGATCTCCTGCAGACCGATGCCGACAAGCAGCATAATAAATACGGAGATCATCGAGATCTTGTTCTGCCTGCGGTAGGACAACCCGAACAGAATATCAGAAATTCGGCGGCAGTCAGAACGATCACAAACAGATAGAATACGATATAGACGCCGTACAGCGGCCCATGTGAATAGCGGTGCTGATCATCGACGACGATCATCCATCCGTTGAAGCAGGCGATGATCTGGAAGATCGCGTTGCCGACGAGCACAGCCATCAGCACCTTGAACACGCGGTTGTTCAGCTTCATCTGCGCAACGACCGCTCCGCCCGCCATCGGCGTGAGGATATAATCGAAGCACTTGACCATCATCAGCACCCACGCGGGGACGTCCGTGTTCCCGCTGAGTTGGATTCCGAGCCATTCCGCGAGAGCGGACAGCGCGATGATCCCGTAGGTCAGATAAAAGCGATGCTTATCCTTTTTGAGGATCCAGCTGTTTTCATGTACCAAAACGCAAAGAACGCCCAGCGCCATCCAGCAGAGGGTGATCAAAACGGTATAATAACTAAGCAAACCGCGATCACTCCTTTCCGAAGGCATTCGACGATCTCAAACGGGTATCTGTATACGTAAGGTTTCTGTTTTACAATTCTATTATTTCGTATTTTCGGCGGATTTTCAAGGGGGTGTGCCAGAAAGTCACCCCCTGTTTTTCAATCGGTTCTTGCGTTTGTGCGCAAAACTATGTAAAATATAATTAGTTTATCACAAGGAGCGCAAAAATGAGTAAGCTTTTTGCAGAAACGCTGAAAAAACTCAGAACGGAAAAGGGGATCTCTCAACGCGAGCTGGCGGAGCGGCTGTATGTCGCCCGCACCTCGGTCAACCGCTGGGAGAACGGCAGCCGTCTGCCGGACGCCGCGATGCTCCTGCGGCTCTCCAAGGCGCTGGACACGGACATCAACGTGCTGTTCAACGCCGCGGTGGAGGGTGACGACTCCCCCACTGTCATCATGGTGGACGACAACAGGATCGTCCTCAACGGCGGTCTGCCAATTTTGGAAGAGGTCATGCCGAGTGCTGAGGTGACCGGGTTCACCAAGCCGGCGGAAGCGCTTGCGTACGCCAAATCCAACCGTGTCGCGCTCGCTTTTTTGGACATCGAGATGGGCAGCGTCAGCGGACTGGACGTCTGCCGCGATCTGCTCGATATCAATCCCCGCACCAATGTGGTGTTTTTAACGGCGTATCCGTCCTATGCCATTGACGCGTGGGAGACCGGCGCGAGCGGTTTTATGCTCAAGCCGATCACCGCCGAGGGTGTACGCGAACAGCTCAAAAAGCTGCGTTACCCCTTCTCACCGGGAGGGGTCGACACATGATCGATATGATCAAACTCATCGGATACTGCTCGGCAAGCGCGATGCTTGTCCTAATGGTGATGGCGCTGGTTTACGTGATCGTCATACCCGCATCCGACCGATGGAGCAAGAACTATTTTATCGCCTTCTTTTCACTGTTGACAGTGTGCGTATGCGCGTGCGGCGTCTCCGCGTTATGCTATGAAAAGCCGGAGCTCGTTCAAATAGAGATCGTCTCATGCTTTATTGAAGCGCTGTTGATCTCCACGCTGATGCCCATGCCGACGCCCCTGCTCCTGCACAGCAGCAATGAAAAAATCAAAGACAGTAAGCTTGCGCGTGCCGTGATCATCCTGTGGGGCGTCTATGTCATCATGATGGTGGTCGGACAGCTCACGGATTTCTTCTACATTTTCACGCCGGAAAACATATTTATTCGCAAAAAATGGTACCCGCTGATGCTGATCCCGCTGACGCTCATCATGCTTTTGAACATCATAGGCTTGATCCGCAGGCGCAAAAAGCTGTCGAAGCGGTATTATGTCGCCTTCCTGATCTATCTGCTGCCGATGACAGTCTTTACCATTATCCATTCGTACGTCGATATCGAGCTGATCCTTTTCTTCGGCGTAGGCGTCTGCGCGCTGTCGATGTACTCCCTGATCCTGTCGGACAACATCATGCAGGCGATACGTCAGCAGCGTGAGATCGTCGAACAGGAGCGTGAGATCGCCCGCCAGCGCGCCGGTATCATGGTGCTGCAGATGCGTCCGCATTTCATCTATAACACGATGATGAGCATCTACTATCTGTGCAAGCAGGACGCGGATAAGGCACAGCAGGTCACGCTGGACTTCACCACCTATCTGCGCAAGAACTTCACCGCGCTCGCGAACGAGGAGCTTGTACCTTTTAAGGAAGAGCTCGAGCATACCCGCGCGTATCTCGCCGTGGAACAGGCACAGCACGAGGATATGCTCTTTGTCGAATACGATACGCCGCATATCAATTTCAGCGTGCCGCCCCTGACGCTGCAGCCCTTTGTAGAAAATGCTGTCAAGCACAGTCTGGATCCGAACGGCGATCCTCTGCGCATCTATATCACGACGCGTCAAACAGAAGCGGGCAGTGAGGTCATCGTGGAGAACAACGGAGTCGACTATCGCCCCGCCGACGACAACGAACCGCATATCGCGCTCTCCAATATCCGACAGCGTCTGGAGATGATGTGCAAGGGCGAAATGACCATCACGCCGCGCGAGGGCGGCGGTACGGTCGTAAAAGTGATCATTCCGCAGATTGAGCG
>CACWXE010000244.1 GCA_902764715.1 uncultured Ruminococcus sp.
TAAGATCAATACCAAGCATTATACAGTCAAGGAGGAAAACTAATCATGGCAGAAATACTTAACAATTCCGGATTATTCTTTGCGCTTCTCGGCGCGGCAGTCGCAACATTCATGGCGGGCATCGGTTCCGCTATCGGCGTAGGTAAGGCGGGTGTAGCCGCTGCGGGCGTGCTCTCCGAACAGCCTGACCTCTTCGGTAAGGTCCTGATCTTCCAGCTGCTTCCCGCGACACAGGGTATCTACGGCCTGCTCGTAGGCTTCTTGATCCTCTCCAACGTCGGTCTGCTGGGCGGCGGCGTAGAGAACATCTCCCTCTTGAAGGGTTCTCTCTACTTTGCGGCTTCTCTGCCGATCGCATTCGCGGGCTATTTCTCCGCGGTACATCAGAGTAAGTGTTCTGTTGCCGGTATCGGCACTGTCGTCAAGAAGCCCGACCAGATGGGTAAAGCGCTGATCCTGCCCGCAATGGTCGAGACCTACGCGATCTTAGCGCTTCTGATCTCCATTCTGGCTGTTAACGGTATCAGCGGCGTTCAGGTATAATTTGAGGAAATACTATGTCCGGTATTGATAAAATCATACAAGAGATAGAAACCAACGCGGCTCAGTCCTGTGATTCTGTTCTCGCTCAGGCGCGCCAAAAGGCGGATGCGATCATCGCCGACGCGCAGAAGGAAGCGGATCAGATCGTTGCCGACGGCAAGGAGAGGACTGCGGCTCATGTTGCGGATATCAAAAAGCGCGGTGATTCCGCCGCGGAGCTCGAAGAAAAGCGCGTCATGCTGTATACCAAGCAGCAGATCATCAACACCATGCTTGGTGAAGGTCTGTCGACTGCGAAAAGCCTTCCCAAGGATGAATACTTCAATCTGATCCTCGATATGGTCGGGAAGTATTCTCTGGAGGATGAAGGCGTGATCTTCTTCGGCGAAAACGACAACCATCGTTTACCTGCCGATTTTCTCAGCAAACTGAATCAGGCGGCGAAGGGCGGTATTGTTCTGTCGAGCAAGCCCGCTTTGATCGACGCTGGTTTCATTCTGAAATACGGCGGCATCGAGCAGAATTGCTCTTTCGACGCGATCTTTGCGGGTGAAGCGGAGAATCTCTCCGATAAAGCCGGCAGGCTGTTGTTCTGATAAGGAGGGTTACTATGCAGCAGGATTTTACATATGCTGTGGCTCGTATCAGATTCAGAGAGACAAAACTGCTGTCCGACACAGATCTTAACGCATTGCTGATGTCATCGGATGTGGACGCCGTCATGCGTCTTCTGCGCGATAAGGGCTGGGGCGATAATACCGATTGCCGTCCCGAGGAGCTTTTATCGCTTGAAGAAAACAAGCTCTGGGAGTTCATCAACGAGACGGTCGATGATATCTCCGTGCTCAACTTTCTTTTGATCCCGAACGATTATCATAATCTGAAGGTCATCTTAAAGTGCATCACGCGCGATATGAAGCCTGACAGTATGCTGATCGAGGATTCCGTTGAGGACGCGCAGGCAATCTACAAAGCGATCAAATCACGAGAATACGGTGATCTGCCCGAGTATATGCAGGAGGTCGCTCAGGAAGCGATGACAACGCTTTTGCAGACCTCTGACGGTCAGCTCTGCGACATCATCGTGGATAAGGCGTGCATGAAGCACGTCTATCGACTTGGCAAAGAGAGTGAAAGCGATATCATCCGCCTCTACTGCGAATTGTTTGTCGTGGCTGCGGATATCAAGATCGCGATCCGTTGCGCGAATACGAAGAAAAAGCTCGATTTTATCCGCAGAGCGTTAGCGGAATGTGACACGCTCGACGTCGAACGGCTGGCTCAGGCGGCTTGCGAAGGCAAGGATGAGGTCATCGCTTATCTCGGCACGACCGAGTATCGCTCCGCGGTAGACGCGATCGAAACATCGATGTCAGCCTTTGAGAAATGGTGCGACGACTACATGACCAATGCCATGAAGTCCCAGAAATGGGAGCCCTTCGGCATCGGTCCCGTTGTGGCGTATATCATCGCGCGGCAGAATGAGATCAAGGCGGTGAGGATGATCCTTTCCGCTAAGCTCAACAATCTATCCGAGAATACGATCAAAGAAAGACTGAGGGATATGTATGTCTGAGAGAATAGCTGTTTTCGGCGATAAAGAGAGCGTCTACGGCTTTGCCGCTCTCGGTCTTGACACCTACTTTTTTGATCCCGCTCAAGACAACATCGCCGCGTTCAGAACACTGTGCCAAAGTCAAAGCTACAGTATTATCTATATCACGGAGGCAGCCGCTTCTGTTTTAGAAAAAGAAATAGAAAAATATCGCAGCGAGCCTTCTCCCGCGATCATTCTGATTCCGGGTGTTACCGGCAACACCGGCGAAGGCTTGGCGGCAGTGAAGCTCTCGGTCGAAAAAGCGGTCGGCAGCGATATATTTAATGAATAATCGGTGAATGGTGAATGGTGAACGGTGAATGGTTGTGGGAAAGCCTGACGGCTTTTGGATCGATAGGGGGATATCTTTTCTCTGTTTATCTGATGCAGTTATCCGACCATTTATCCTCATTCCTAATTCCTCATTCCTAATTAGAATAAAGGATTGATACATTATGAGTACAGGTGTAATTAAGAAGGTAGCCGGTCCGCTGGTTATCGCCGAGGGTATGCGCGACTGCAATATGTTCGACGTTGTCCATGTATCTAACATGAACCTGATCGGCGAGGTCATTGAGATGCACGGCGATCGTG
>CACWXE010000245.1 GCA_902764715.1 uncultured Ruminococcus sp.
ATAGTCTGAAAGAAAAAAGAATGATCGTGAAAAGTCTTACAGCAAAACTGCAGAACAGATTTCATGTTTCTGCAGCAGAAACCGACGAGCAGGATACTCACCGCATCATTGAGATAGTTGAACAAGGCGGAGTTGCTTTTTACAGAACACAGGGCGATAACCGAGAATTATGTCCCGAACCGGACGAGGATTTGCAATCGGCTGAAACAATCGTTGCAAAATGGGACGAGGGAAGCTTTAAGATTCCCAAAATCGGAGCAATTTTTAGCTTTATCCGAACCCAACTTGGTTTCTTCCTCTGCATTCTGCTTCCGATGATTCTGTTCTTTGTTTACGAGGCTATCCGTGTTATTATGAACATCATAGCCTACAACAAAGCCAAGGCTGCGGAGCTGGCGGCTGAACAGGTCGCTAATTCCGAGCTCACCGAAGAGCAAAAGAAGCGCGCGATAGAAGAATATCTTGCGCAGCAAAAGATGCAGACCGAAGACCTCGCACAGGACAGCGAACCGGAGGTACAAACACCTGCCTTTGAGGACGCGACCGTTCCTGAAAGTACTGCCGACGATATGGCGGCAAACGACGAGACAGCCGAGACGGCTGACTCGGAATGACATTATAATTAATTTGTCCCTATGCACCTAGTGCGACTAAAAGATACGGAGAATTCCTTCCGGCGAAGCCGCCGGAAGGAAGACCGTAATCTTCATAGGGGATTTGGAATTTGAAATTTGGAATTTGGAATTTGGAATTACTCTCCAACCTGGACTTCGAATTTCAATAATCAACAGAAGTTTTGAAAACCCCGGAATTTAGAATGATGGATTTGAAGTTATAACAGCATATAATTCCAAATTTCAAACTCCAAATTCCACATTATTAACGATCCTGCACCAAGAACGAATCTCCCTGAAGAGCCGGGCTTGCGCAGGGGTACGCAAAAGCGTTCCTTAACCCCTTTCCACATAGAAGTAAAATTTTACAGATAGATTTTTTTAAGGAGACGACACCGTGGATACAGTATTTGACTTTCTGTTTCAATTTTTAGGCCAGTTCTTCGGCTCACTGTGGTCGATCATAACCGGCATTGCAAAAGGTTTTGTGGGAATGTTCAATTTCCCCAAGTATTATAAGATCATAAACGACTTTACCGGCGAACTGGGCGGACTTGCGTGGGTAATCGCAATCGTCGCCATCGTTCTGCTTGCCGCGGTGCTTGCACTTGTTGTATGGCTAATCATCGTCGCCATAAAAAAGTTTATCAAGTCTCGCCAGAGAAGAAAAGATACCGATTCGCTCGTTAAAGAGGTTCAGGCGCTCAACAAAGAGGTTATGCGTCTTAACCTTGAAAAAGACAAGATCCTCTCTATGAAGGTTTCTCAGATCGGACTCAACCCCAACGAGATCGCCGAGCTTACCGGCGAAGAGATCGAAGCTCTCAACAAGGGCGAAGAAGAGGATACCAGCGGTCAGCGCTTCTACAAGCTCACCGAAATCGACGAGCTTTGGGCAGATTATCAGCCGCCCGTATACGACAACGAGATCACACTTCCCGAGTTCTGCGACCGCTTCAGACTGTTCGCGTGCTCCAGACTCGGACTCTTCTACGACATCAGCCTTATCCGTTCGTTTGTTGCTTCCTTCGGCTCCAACCGTCTTATCATCCTTCAGGGTATTTCCGGTACAGGTAAAACCTCGCTGGCATATGCCTTTGGTAAGTATGTAAGCAACCCGTCGATCATCGCGGCTGTTCAGCCTTCGTGGCGTGACAGAACCGAGCTGTTCGGCTACTTCAACGAATTTACCAAGAAGTTCAACGAAACCGAGCTTCTCCGTGCTATGTACGAGGCTTCTTACAACGAGAACGTTTACATAGTTATCCTTGACGAAATGAACATCGCGCGCGTAGAGTACTACTTCGCAGAAATGCTCTCTATTCTTGAAATGCCGCGCCGCGAAGAGTGGATAGTAGACATCGTTCCTTCCTCTTGGGAATCCGACCCGAAGCATATCGTAAGCGGTCAGCTCACCATCCCGCCCAATATGTGGTACATCGGCACCGCGAACAACGACGACTCTACCTTTGCCATCACCGATAAGGTATACGACCGTGCGATGCCCATCAACATCGACACCAAGGGCGTTCCCTTTGAAGCTCCCGACACCGAGCCTGTTGTCATTAGCTATCATCACTTTGAGGCAATGCTCAACGACGCAAAAGCAAAATATCCGCTTTCGGAAGAAAACATCAGAAAGATCGGTCTTCTTGACGACTATGTTATCGAGCATTTCCGTATTGCTTTCGGTAACCGTGTCATGAAGCAGATGCGCGACTTCGTTCCGTCCTACGTAGGCTGCGGCGGCACCGAAATCGAGGGTCTCGACTATGTTCTCGCGCGCAAAGTATTCAGAAAGTTCGAATCCCTCAACCTGGCGTACATCCGTGATGAAATCGACGGTCTGTGCGCGTATATGGACGAACTTTTCGGTTCCGAAAATATGAACGAATGTAAGACATATCTGTTAATGCTCAAGAAGCTTGTATAAGTTGAAAAAGGGCGAATGACCTTCGCCCTTTACGTGCTGATTATCAGCGGGGCAGTAATAGGTAGGGAGAATACATTATGGCAGTAGATTATACGAAATACTATAGGGGCTACAAATATATGCAGTCGCTCCTGCAGGATGATTTTACTTACAA
>CACWXE010000246.1 GCA_902764715.1 uncultured Ruminococcus sp.
CTGCCGCAGCTCGGGCTTGAAGAGCCTCAGTAGCGTGCTTTTGCCCGAGCCGGTCGCGCCCATCAGGGTGATGAATTCGCCACGCTCGATGGAGAGGTCGATGTCGGACAGCGCCCTATGCCGATCATCGGAACGACCGCTGCCCGCATCTGAAACGATACGGGAGGAGCAAGCCCCTCCCCTACCATTCGGATCGGGGTAAGTGTAGCTCAGATTTTTGACAGTAACCAACGCCATCGGATCGCCTCCCTTCCATTGATGATCAGCGGCAATAAGCTCAACACGGTGAACGCCGCCGCGCCCGCGATCCCCCACGGATGCAGCAGGTTCATGCTGAGCGCGGGGTAAAACGCCGCCTTACTGAAATAAATACCGACAGCCGACAGCGCCGTCAGCAGAATACAGACGAGCATGATGAAGCCGTCGATCTTGTGCACGCGATACACCGCGTACGAGGTGCGCTTGCCGGTTCCGTAACCGCGTGATTCCATACTCTCGGCGGTGACGATGCCGTTCTCGAGCGTCCATGTGATCAGGATCGAGAGCACCCGCGCCCTGCCGCGCACCGCGTCGATCAGGTTGCCGTCGTCAAACAGTCCCAACGCGCGCTGGCTGTCGCAGATCTTGCGCCACCGCACCCTGAGCAGCGCCGTATAGCGGATCGCCATCGACAACAGCAGGGCGATCTGCGGTGAGAAGCGCCCGAAGAGATACAGCACCCTGTCCGAGGTCATCACCTTGCCAAGGTCGCGCAGGCGGTACAATGCCGCCGTGAGCATTCCCGCGGCGCACAGTCCGTAGACCGTCGCCTCCAGCGTGATCGGATTATCGTTGAGGAAGAACAGCGGCGTCATGCCCTTATGCACAAATAGCGGATTGAGCACCGCCGCTACAAGAAACACCGCGAGCGAGAAGATGTGCGCCTTTCTGTCCGCCGTGCCGCCGATGACGGCGCTGAGCACGGAGGTCAAGAGCGCGATACCGATCAACAGCGGATTCATCGAGAACATGATGATCCCCAGCACGCAAAGGTAGTACACCGCTACGGTGAACGGATTCAATTGTTCAAAACGCATGGGGACACCTCCGGTTAAGTTAGGAGTGAGGAGTGATTCGCAGAAAAAGCCTTCCCCTCGGGGTGCCCCCGTTGGGGGAATGTCCGAAGGACAAGGGGGGAGCCGCTTCCGGCGAGGAGAAGGTGTCCCCAAAGGTGACGGATGAGGGGCTGACTTATCAAGCATATCGATTTGAAGATGTCAAGAAAAGTGCAGTCGGGAAACACCCAAAATAACGGATATGTGGATAGAGGAAAGATTTTGAAGCCGAATGGAGCGTAGCGGAATGAGGCTTCAAAATCGGGCGGGAGCTATGCCGCCGGCATTTTCTGCTTTTCCTCTAATCGGCGGTATACCGCCGGCGGCCATCCGTCAGGATTGCCGGTGTAGACTCTGACTTGGTTGTAATAGGTAAAGACATATCTGAATACAGCCGATTTCACTTCTTCCATCGTCATCCGGTATGTAGGTATACAGTAAAGAAGTTCTTTCTTCAAGGTTGCAAAGAAACTCTCCATCCTTGCGTTATCGTAACAATGCGCGACTCCGCTCAGGCTTTGTTTTATCCTCATGCTTTTCAGAGTTTCTCTGAACGCTTCGCTGGTATACTGACTTCCTCTGTCGCTGTGTAGGATCGCTCCTTCGATCGGATGCTTTCTCAATGCTTTTACGGTATCTATGCAAAGCTCTTTCTTCATGTTGTTTCTCATTTCAAGTGAGAGTATCTCTCCGTTGTAACAATCCAGTATCGGTGAGATATACAGCTTTCCGTCTTTACACTGCGTTTGCGTAATATCTGTCAGCAGCTTTGTGCAGGGCTCCTCAGCGCTGAAATCCTGCTTGATCAGATTTTCTGTGATCATTGCCTCGGGATCTGCCTTTGTCAGACCGTGAGGACGGCGCTTCTTTGTATGCAGCCAGCCGTTTGCACGCATGATCCTTGTTATCCTGCGCTTTCCGGCTTTTAGCCTGCGTTGCTCCAGCGCCATCTGCACTCTCGGTACACCGTAGTTGTGATTGAATGGATTTTCTTCAATCAGCTCTTTGATTGCAACCGAAAGAACCTCGTCTTTACCCGGCTTATCCTTATTACCGACATAGCGATAATATCCGGATTCGCTGACGCCGAGTACCTTGCACATTGCTTTTACCGTCCATCTGTGTTTGTTGTTTTCAATAAAGATGTAGCGCAGATGTGCTTTTACTTCTTTCGGTTCTTTGCGAAAAAACCGAGCGCCTCCTGTAATATATCATTGGCTCTCTGCAACTCCGCGTTCTGCTTTTCCAGCTCTCGGATGCGCTGATCCTTTTCGTCACCGCTCATCCGCTTGTGTCCGCTGCCTACGTGTGCCTGGCTGCCGTGGATATTTTGCCTGTGCCGCCAGTCGGCTAATGTGTAGTACGGTATGCCGAGCTGCTGCGCTGCTTTCTTGATTCCGATTTCGTCGGATAACTTGACTGCTTCTTCCTTAAAACTCTTTTCGTAGGTCGTCATTTCTTTTCACCTTTCCTTTATTGGTTTATTATATCATATCTTTGGGTGTTTGACGACTCTACTTACATGATATCATTCCA
>CACWXE010000247.1 GCA_902764715.1 uncultured Ruminococcus sp.
TATATCATATACTTTTTCGACAATCCGGCTCTCCTGTATTCAGGAGCGTTTTTTCCTCCCTTTGGTAAAGGGAGGTGCCGAGGCACGAGGCGGAGGGATTGCATTAATTGATCGACCGAAGGGAGAACCTCTCATTCTTATCACACTTTAAACTGTGTATAAATATTTATGCAATTCATTATTATTTCTATTTACATTTGTGTTTTCGTGTGGTAAAATAGTAAAGTAAGAAAATGTTACATCGGTCAAAAAGGAGTATGACTATGCCTGCAAAACCCAATGCTGAGTTTACGAATGATTTGTTTAAAGCGATATTGACCCTTGAAACCGTGGAAGAATGTGAGGCGTTCTTCAAGGATCTGTGCACGATCCCTGAGCTCAAGGCGTTGTCCCAGCGCTTTGCCGTTGCGATGATGCTCGACAAGAATATGGTTTACAACAAGATCGTCGAGGCGACAGGTGCGTCCACTGCCACCATCAGCCGCGTGAAGCGTTCGCTCGATTATGAGAACGCCGGCGGATATACCCTCGTCTTTGAGCGCTTGAAGGAAAAAGAATGAGCGGTTATCGGTATTTCTCTCAGTTCTATGACAATCTGACCTTTAATGTGGATTACAAAAAACGCGCTGATTATATTCAGAGCGTTTTATCTTTATATGACCACGACTGGGGCTTGACGCTCGACCTTGCCTGCGGTACCGGCTCCCTGACACTCGAACTCAAACGCAGGGGAGTGGATGTGTTCGGTATCGATGGCTCCGCTGAGATGCTCAGTGTCGCGATGGATAAGGCGTATGATACTCAGTTGCAAGTGCTGTTTTTGTGTCAGCAAATGGAACAGCTCGACCTGTACGGTACCATCGACACCTGCGTCTGCACGCTGGACAGTCTCAACCACATCACCGATCCGGCGCAGCTGCAAAAGGTATTCGACCGTGTGGCGCTGTTCATGAACCCCGACGGTACCTTTGTGTTCGACGTCAACACCGTCTATAAGCATCAGCAGATTTTGGCGAACAATACCTTTGTCTATGATACGGACAGTGTGTTTTGTGTCTGGCAAAATTCTTTGAAAGAAAATAATATCGTGAATATCGAGCTGGATCTCTTTGAGAGAGAAGGGGAGAGCTACTTTCGCAGCTCGGAGCACTTCAGCGAACGCGCGTATGAGATCGATGAACTCACAAGGATGCTGACGAAAGCGGGCTTTGAGGACATCAAGGTCTTTCACGATATGACAATGGAACCTCTGCGCGATGACAGCGACCGTGCGGTATTCGTCGCGCGGATCAAGCATGCGATCAATAGAGAATGATCCTGCTTTGTAGGGCGGGGGCTTGCTCCCGCCGAACCTATAATACTGAACAGAAGGGAAAAAACCCATGGATAAAATCATCAGATGTATTACCTCCGACGGAGCCGTGATGGTCTCCGCAATCGACTCGACCGATATCGCCTATAAGGCGAGCGTCATCCATCATACAAGCCCTGTAGCGTCCGCCGCGTTGGGCAGGCTGTTATCTGCCGCGTCCATGATGGGCGCACAGCTGAAATCATCCAAATCCACCCTGAACATCCGTTTTGAGGGTGACGGTGAGCTGGGCGCGTTCATGGCGGTCGCCGACAGCAACGGCAACGTCAAGGGCTTTGTCACTAATCCCGATTGTCCGACCGCTCATTATGAAAACGGCAAGCTGAATGTCGCGCAGGCAGTCGGCGCGGGCATCATCAGCGTGATGAAGGATTTCGGTGAGGGAGAGCCGTACATCGGCAAGATCCCGATCGTCTCGGGCGAGATCGCCGAGGATATCACCAACTACTACGCTACCTCCGAGCAGATCCCTACCGTATGCGCCCTCGGTGTGTTGATCGACAAGGACAGCTCTCAGGTTTTGTTATCCGGCGGTTTGCTGATCCAGCTTTTGCCGGGCGCCGACGATTCCACCATCGACAGGATCGAGGCGAATGTCGCCAAGCTCGATTCCGTTACCACCATGCTCGCCAAGGGCCTTTCCGCGCTCGATATGTGTAAACAGGCACTCGACGGCTTTGAGGTCGAGGTGCTCGATGAGTTCGAGGTCAAGTATGTCTGCGGCTGTTCCAAGGACAAGATCCGCTCGCTGATCGCGTCGATGCCCAAGGAAGAGATCCGCGCGATGATCGATGAAAACCACGGCGCCGAGGCGAATTGCCGATTCTGCAACAAAGGGTATACATTTACAGAAAACGAGCTGGAAGAATTGTTGAAGAAAAATTAAGAAAATTTAGAAAAACCTCTTGACTTTTCGATCGGAATATTGTATTATATACGAGTCGCAATGAAGAGGCGAACGGTTTGGGAGCATAGCTCAGCTGGGAGAGCACCTGCCTTACAAGCAGGGGGTCACAGGTTCGAGCCCTGTTGCGACCATCATTCAAGCTCAAAGATCGGATACTTGCCAACGTGGCTCAATTGGCAGAGCAGCTGACTTGTAATCAGCAGGTTATCGGTTCGAGTCCGATCGTTGGCTTTATCATGGGGGAATTCCCGAGTGGCCAAAGGGGACAGACTGTAAATCTGCTGGCAGTGCCTTCAGTGGTTCGAATCCACTTT
>CACWXE010000248.1 GCA_902764715.1 uncultured Ruminococcus sp.
CCTCAGTAAGCAGAGCCATATTATTGCCGCTAACGTAGGTCAGGCAGCACTTATTGTCACCATCTCGCATCCAGAGACCAGCACCACATTCATAGACCGTTTCTTGGCCAGTGCCGAAGCATATAGGGTGCCCGTTGTCCTAATCTTCAACAAAACTGACATATACTCCGAAGATGAACTGCACTATTTGCAAGCCGTCATACCGCTTTGGCGTGACCGGCGCGGCGGGATTTTCTTTTTTGAAATGTTTAAATTGCCGGACACCTGTTGAATTTTTCCTTATTTTGTGGTATGATATATAATAGTATACAGGATATTGCATAGGCTCCTTACTGTTACATATTCAGGGAAACCACCTGTTCCCTATCCTATTATATATAGAGGTGCAAAATGAATCAATACGTCATCACCATAGGCAGACAGTTCGGCAGCGGCGGACGCTCCATTGCCGAGAAGCTCGCGAAAAAGCTCGACATTAAGTTCTATGATAAGGAGCTGATCTCGATCGCGGCGAAGGAAAGCGGCATCAGCCCCGAGGTGTTTGAGGGCGTGGATGAGAAGGCGACCAACAGCCTGCTGTATTCTCTGTCGATGGGAATGTACAGCTTCGGCAGCGGATTCCCCGCGATGGGCGATCTGCCTGTCAACGATAAGCTCTATCTGCTCCAGCACAAGATCATCAAGGAGATTGCGGAAAAGGAAAACTGCGTGATCGTCGGACGCTGCGCCGACTATGTCCTGCGAGATAATCCCAAGCGCGTGAGCATCTTCATCTATGCCGACATGGAATTCCGCAAGGAGCAGAGCGTCAAGAAGCACGGCATCGATCCCGCGCACGCCGAGCACATCATCAATAAGACAGATAAGAACAGGGCGAATTATTACAGCTTCTATTCCGGACAAAAATGGGGTCAGGCGGAAAACTTCGATCTTTGTATCGATTCCTCCAAGCTGGACGAGGACAAGATCGTTGAGCTGATCGCAGAATACATCAAAATGAGGTAAGCAAAACCGCTGAGCAGAAATGTTCAGCGGTTTTTTGTTACTATTTTTATATGCGGTTGCTCGCTGACGCTCAAACATCAATACAATCCCTCAGTCATCGAACACGCGTGTCCGATGACAGCTCCCTTTCCCTAAGGTAGCCTATCTACGTCAATCGTCCTTCGCATCCTTTCTGCGCTTCTTCGGGAGGCGGAATGTCAGATCGAAGCTCATATCGAGCAGAGGGATGATCTCCTCAAGCGGCACGGTGCCGTCAAGCAGGATCGTCAGCCATTGGTCGTGATTCATGTGGTAGCCCGGCAGATATCCCTCCTGCATCCGAAGTGAACCGGAGAGGATGGGATCGCACTTGACGTTCATGATGTCAACCGGATCGTCGCCGTCCAGACGCAACACCGAACGCGACACATTCATAAAGATCGCGAACCACTTTCGTGAGCCGTGATGTCGCAGGACCGGGATATCGGGGTAGTTCGGGAACGGAAAATCCGGCTCTACGCCGTAATGCACGCGGGCGTAGTCCATGATCCGTATCATCAGCTCATTATCAGGCATTGCTCTTCTTCTCTTTTCTGCTTCGTATCCATTTCTCGCATTTGGGATAGATCAGGTAATGTGCCAGTAATGCGAAAATGATTCCGAAAACAGAACCCGCCAATACGTCGGTCGGATAATGAGCGCCCATGTACAGTCGTGAGAAAGCGACCAACGCGGCGATCACGAGCGCGAGGATGCCGATCTTCTTATCATTGCAGAAAATGACCGTCGCCGTCGCGAACGCGAACGTGGAATGGACAGACGGGAACGACCATCCGTGCGGCGCGTTACCCAGCGGCACCAGGAAATCATAGGTTTCAAATGGACGCACCCTTGCCGCCAGATTCTTGACGACCAGATAGGAGATAATGAACGAGAGCAACATCGCAATGATGACCTCGACACCGGATCGGCGGGTCTTTTTGATGATGATCAAGACGATGCCGAGGATCAGACAAAAGATACCGTTGTGACCCAGCATGGAGAAAAACGTCATCAGTCCATCCATGAACGGCACGCGCATATTTTGCAGCCATAATAAGAAATCAGCTTCCCAAGCCATACTATTCCCTCTTTCCTTTTACTTTTTATGTTTGACCTTATCTTTCAGATTGTGATACTTTCTTGAATATTTCTCATTCGCGTCGATAAACGAGTAGATGATCGCACTGATGCCGTCGATCACCATCAAGCCTCCGAGCACCAGCATAAACCACTGAACGGTATCGGACGGCGCGAGGATGATGAAGATGCCGCAGCCGGCATACAGGACGCTTTTGATGACGTTTTTCCAAAAAGCGAAATCACGCACCTTGCTCTGCTTGAACGCCAAAAAGCTGCGATACGCGATCACCAACAGCCAGCCGCCGCAGAGTCCGCTGCCGACGATGAACAGCGCTTCATTCTTGACCAATATAACGGCAAAGAGCGTCGCTACCACCAAAAAGATATAAACGCGCGTTTTCTCCCGCACAAAGTTCCAGTGATCCTCGTGCAGCTTTTTGATCGTATAAACAAGCTGGATCGCCACA
>CACWXE010000249.1 GCA_902764715.1 uncultured Ruminococcus sp.
CCGCTGAATTCGCGTTCAGATCGATCATCGAAAAGGGTGTGACCTTCTTCGGTGTAGCGCGAGTTCCCAGTATCGCGCGCGTCAAGGAGTACGGCAAGTCCGCTTATATGCTCGGACCGGCTCCCGAGGTCGTGATCGGCAGTATTCCCGCGAAGGCGTCCAAGGAGATCTGTGAAAAGGTGCAGTCGATGTACAGCATGAACTGCAGAGCGGTACCCAATTACCTCGCCGTCGCTTTCACACCATCCAATCCGATTTTGCATACCTCCAGACTTTACGGTCTGTTCAAGGATTATGTTCCCGGTAATCATTATCCGAGAAACGAACTGTTCTATGAGAACTGGTCGATCGACAGCGCGGAGGTATTCCTCAATTGCAGCGATGAGCTGCAGCAGCTCTGCAAGGCGATCCCGATGGATCTGAGAGATATCGAGTCAATGCAGAAAAGACACGGCATCCGCACGCCTGAGGAACTGGCTCAGGCGATCCGTTCCCTTGACCGCTTGAAAGGGCTTTATTCTCCGGTCGTCAAGGATGAGATCGGCTATATGCCCGATTTCAGTTCCCGTTACTTTATTTCTGATTTCCCGTACGGCATCAAGATCATGATCGAGGTCGCCGACCTGTTCGACGTTCCTACGCCGACGATGGACAAGGTTTGGGAATGGTACGCGGCGCTCCAGCCCGAGATCGCGAAGGATTGCTTCAAGACCGATATGACGGCGGAAGAATTCGTCGAATTCTATATGGGCTGATTATTGCTAATGATTCTGCGTTCGGTGTTTGCCGACGCGTTTTACTGACGATATGTTGAAAGGGACAAGAGGTGACATAGAGTCTGATTTGGATATGAGGTAGTTTGAAGGGGGAGATTTCAATGGAAAAGAACAGGTTTAAAAAGGTGATGAGCTCCACGGATATCCTGGTCGTCGCGTTCGGCGCGATGATCGGATGGGGCTGGGTCGTTTCATCCGGCAGATGGATCCAGAACGCCGGTACGATCGGCACGGTCATCGGCTTTGTCATCGGCGGTTTGATGATCTACTTTGTCGGCATGACCTACGCCGAGTTGACGCCCGCTATGCCCAAGGTCGGCGGCGAGCATGTATTCAGCCACAAGGCGTTCGGTCCGACAGGCTCGTTCATCTGCACATGGGCGCTGATCCTCAGCTATATCGGCGTTGTGTGCTTTGAGGCTGTATCTCTTCCGACGATCATCCAATATATCTTCCCGTCCTTCTCACAGGGCTATCTATACACCGTTGCCGGCTCCGACGTTTATGCGACCGGCGTCGCTGTCGCGTCTGTGTTTACCATCGTTATTATCGTGCTGAATATCCTCGGAATCAAGGCGGCTTCGATCTTCCAGACGATCCTGACGATCGTGATCGCCGCTGTCGGTATTATTCTGGTTGTCGCCTCCGCGATCAACGGATCTCCCGAGAACCTTGAGGGGCAGATGATCGTAGGCGAGGGCTTTGGTTCCGTCAAAAACATCCTGTCCGTTGCGGTCGTCGCGCCGTTCTTCCTGTTCGGCTTCGACGTCATCCCGCAGGTCGCCGAAGAGATCAATATTCCTTTAAAGAAAATAGCGAAGGTTCTGCTCCTCTCCATCATTTGCGCCGTCGTATTCTACGGTCTGGTCGTGTTCGCGGTCGGCTACGCGCTCAACAGTAAAGAGATCGCCGCGGCGATGGAGGGCTCGGGACTTGTCACTGCGTTCGCAATGGAAAAGGTGTTCAACAGCGCTGTTATGGCAAAGGTGCTGATCATCGGCGGTCTGTGCGGCGTTATCACCAGCTGGAACTCTTTTTTGATCGGCGGCAGCCGCGCGATTTTCTCAATGGCGGAATCCAAGATGATCCCAAGCAGATTCGCAAAGCTCCACAAAAAGCATAAAACGCCCACCAACGCTCTTTTGCTGATCGGCGTGTTATCCTTAGCGGCGCCGTTCTTCGGAAAGCAGATGCTGGTATGGATCTCCGACGCGGCGAGTCTGGCGTGCTGTCTGGCTTATTTGATGGTGTCGATGTCTTTTTTGATCCTGAGAAAAAAGGAACCTGAGCTTCACCGACCGTTCAAGGTCAAGCATTATAAGTTTGTCGGCATCACTGCATCCGTCCTGTCCGGCTTCATGGTCGTGATGTATCTGATCCCGGGCTCCGGCGCGACTCTGACATGGCAGGAATTCATCATTGTCGGCGGATGGGCGTTGCTCGGCATCATCTTCTATGTGATGTGCAAGCGTAAATATAAAACCGAGTTCGGTCATATCGAAGTATAAGATCGATGGTATAAGAAGAGAAGCGTTTTACGACGCTTCTTTTTTCTTGATGACAGAGCGTCTTATCTTGACAATCCTGTGGATTTAGGATAGAATATACAGGCAGATCTGCGCCAATAGCTCAGTAGGATAGAGCGTTCGCCTCCTAAGAAATTGTTGCAACACACACTTTCGGTTGAAAAGTGTTTGGTAATGTGGTAGAATAATCGTAAATTTAATACACGTCTTCGTAGCTCAGCCGGATAGAGCGTCCGCCTCCTAAGCGGAAGGCCGTGGGTTCGAATCCTGAATTTTCATCGAAAGCGGCTTTTCTCTTTTTACGGCTTCCGCTTATCCATATCGTGCTAACAAAAGTGTGCGGTAATCTAACAGATGTTAGCACAAAATCGCCGTTTTTGCTAACAAAAATCGCTTTCTTGCTAACAGCAGGAAAAATCCCTCAAAAATCCTGCTAACAGAGTTAGGTGTGCGGTATGGTGGTAGTTCGTTCGCAAAATTGAGCGACGACAACTTCTGACATATAATAATGGCAGAAGGAAGTGATTTTATGAGAACGCCCAAATACCATATATACCGATGTAATAGATGAAATCATCATCAAGCTGTCCTGCGCTCGAAAAAAGAATATTAAGGTAATATACATATAATAATATATATAGTTGTGTTTTTGAGATGATTGGATTGAAAGCGAATGAACAAGCGGAAACCTTCATTGACAGATATAGTAGCAGTTTTGAGGAGTATTTAAGCTCCGTTGTCAATAAACTGCGTGATACGGATTCAGAGTACAAAGATATTGAGGAGCGTATTGCTAAACTGTACGAAGATTATCCGAGAGTAAAGGCTGTTTTCGACTTGGAG
>CACWXE010000250.1 GCA_902764715.1 uncultured Ruminococcus sp.
CTTCGCGACCGAGGTCTGGGGCGTTGACCCGAACGGCAAATCCGATGAAGTGATCGCCGAAGAGGGCCTTGCCGAAATGGAGAGCTGGATGAAGCGGATCGGCGTCGCCATGAACCTCACCGAGCTCGGCACAACCCCCGATATGATCGAGGATATCGCCGACGCGACCATCATCCTTGACGGCGGCTACAAAAAGCTCAGCCGCGACGACGTTGTCGCTGTCCTCAAAGCGAGCCTGTGATCCGCTCAAACAACAAGATATCCTTGAAAAACGATCCCGCCGCGGTGCGAAAACTGCATCACGGCGGGATTTTTCCGATCCGATCTCACTCGTTTCTTCAGGGAGATACCATCGAAAAACGCCGCAAAACGGGTTGATCAACCATAATTTTCGGCCATTTAGACAATATACAACTATTCTCTTTGTGCATTTTTATCAAAGGAAATGAATGGTAACGAAGTTATGTGTACAAAAGTTAAGAAATAGTAAATTCTGCACTTTTTGTATTGAATTCCGAGATTTATTGTGTTATTATCTTAACAAGTGATAAGGATGCTTATCACCACCCATCCACCGCATGATGGATGAACTTTCGCGGCGGACTTTCATCCGCCCGATACCGCTAAAACGGTATGTGAAAAAATTTGTTTTTAGAAAGGAAAATCAAACTATGAAACGTGTATTAGCTGTTTTACTTTGTGTCATGATGGTAGGTTCCGTATTCGCAATGGCAATCTCCGCAGGCGCAGTTGAGAATGAAGAAGCCGCTCCCGTAGCTGCTGTAGCTACCGATGAGCTCGGCGAGACTTATGAAGTCGACGGGACTGTTGCTAACGATGAGACTCTCGGTTCGGATGAGACTACCGCTGAGACCACTGCTGAGACCACTGCGGCGACTACCGCAGAGACCACTATCGCTACTACCGGCGCTACTACCGCTGCTACCACCGCCGCTACTACCGCTGCTACTACCGCTGCTGTAGCTACTCAGGATCAGGCGAAGAAGGCTTCTCCCAAGACCGGTGAGAACGCTTGGCTGTGGATTGGCATCGGCATCTTCGGTGTTGCTCTCGTAGCGATCATCATCACCTTCGTTGTTAAGAAGAAGGCTAAATAATCAACGGTACGACTATAAACCATTGACCGAAAGGCGGTGACGGGGCATCCCGCCGCCGCCTTGTTTTTTATGAGTATGAGTAATCAAAATAACAATCAATATTATTCACGTTCCGATGAATACTACGGCAGAAGAGCCCGCAGTGACTCTTACTCCGATTATAACCGCGGCAATTATGACGTCGGCAGTCAGCGTCAGCAGCGCCAAAGCTACGACAGCAGAGGCCGTGGGCAGTATCCGTCGCGTCAGGGCTATAACAGCCAAGGTCGACAGCAATATCCCTCGCGTCAGGGCTATAACGGTCAAGGCCGTCAGCAATCCCCCTCGCGTCAGGGTTATAACAGTCAAGGCCGTCAGCAATATCCCTCACGTCAGGGCTACAACGATTATTATGACGACAGACGCCGTCAGCCCCGTCCGCAAGGCAACGCCTACGGCAGAAACGGCTATGACGACGGCTATAACAGAAGATCCCGAAACAGCTATGACAACCGCAACAGACCCCGCAGCAGGAGGAAGAAGCGCACCAGCCCGGCGATCATCGTAGTCAGAGTGATCGCGATCATCCTGCTGCTCGTCGGCGCCGCGATCATCGGCGTCAAGCTCTTCCACTCTTATTCCGATAAGAAGGGTCATATGGAGCTGCAGCATCTCTCCGCCGACTATGAGGCGCTGTACGCGAAGAACCACGACTTCTTCGGTTGGATGAAGATCGACGACACCCTCATCGACTACCCGGTGATGCATGTACCGAATGATAACGACAAGTACCTGCACACCGACTTTGATGGCGACTACTCCGAAAGCGGCGAGCTGTTCATGGACGGAGCGTGTAATCCCGACGGTAATCATTTCCTGATCTACGGTCACCACATGTACAACGGCTCCATGTTCGGTAATCTGCCCAAGTACGACAACGTCGATTATTACAACGAGCACAAGATCATCCATTTCAATACCCGATTTGAAAAGGCTGATTATGAGATCTTCGCGATCTTCTACAGTCAGATCTATGACGCGAACGACACCACCCATTTCCAGTACTACGAGTGCCAGAACCTTGACGATGAGGCGAGCTATAACTACTACGTGCAAAACGTAAAAGCGCTCTCCAGCTTTGATACGGGCATCACACCGCAGTACGGCGAGAGGATCATCACCCTCTCGACCTGTAACTACCACACGCAGGACGGACGCTTCGTCGTTTGCGCGAGGAAAAAATAATCATATCGCCAAAAGCTCACGGAACACTCCGTGGGCTTATTTTTTGTTAACCGAAAACCCCCGATTGTATCGGGGGTTCCAAAGAGCTTAAGCGGTACACAAAAAATACTCCTTCTGATATAATGGAAGTGCGGTCTGGCAACTGCACGAAAGAATCAGAAGGAGGTCAAGCATGCATGACAATAATAGTTTAGCACACACAAGTTGGAATTGCAAAT
>CACWXE010000251.1 GCA_902764715.1 uncultured Ruminococcus sp.
AAGCGGCGAATATATCTTTTGCGGCGATAACCAGTATGATTACGAGCATGGGGTAGGGGATGACGATATCCTCGCGCTGATGACCGCATTCACGCATAACGGAAAAGAGGTTTCGGTGACTGACTTTTCGTATCGCTTCTATGTCCGCCGGTTGATGTTCAAAAAGCGGATCCGTCGGTTTGCTTCAAAGATTTATCATATTGCTTTTAAATAGTAATTGTGACGTTCCATGCCTCCCTTCATCCTAAGGACGGAGGGTTGCTATGCTAAGCGCAACAGTTTTAAACCATCAATTACGAAAACGGAGAAATACTATGGCTTTGTATCGTATATCTGATTTGAATGTAGAAATCAAAACGAATTCACCGTCCTTTGCCGAGAATATCCGTCGGTATGAGGTGGATTATCAGGCGGATCCGAACATCACGCTCGAGATGAGTGATGACCGCATGATTGAAATGATGGAGGAATATGAGGGAATGACCGCCGATAAGGTGGAATCCCTGTATATGGCGACCCTGTATTCTTGGGCGATCTTCGACTTCAACGGCTTTCCCATCCGTGCGGTCGGTGTGGAGAACGACGGCGAATGCACGCTGTTTGCCGCGCCGGATGACAGCTCGATCGATCTGTCGGTGATGATCCCGCGGGATAAAGCGTTTGTCTATTACTATCCCGGCATCCGTATGCAGGACGATGATTACTATGTGTTTGATACACCGTTCGGCGATCTCGGCGGCAAGTCCGTGACCGGCAAAAAGCTCGTTTTGAAATCGATCGTCTTTGTCGACAGCAGGCGTTTTGATTCGCTCAGAGCGATCGACGCTAAGGATTTTGTGCCGCTGTTCATGCACGCCGTGTCCCAGAACGTCCGTCAGGAACGCACCAAGCATACGCTGTTCATCCTCGAGCGCGTGATGCATCGGGTGAAGTTCTTCGGAGTCGGTGACGTCAACGATCTCGACTTCATTCTGGAGCGAGTGTAAATACTATTGTCATTGCGAGAAACTCGACAAATGTGTCAGTATCGTGCTGATCTCAACTTTTTCAAGACTGTCATTGCGAGGAGCTTCGCTCCGTGGCTATCCTCAACTGTTTTAAGATTGTCATTGCGAGGAGCTTTGCTCCGTGGCAATCTCAACTGATTAAAATGTAGTTCTTTCGGAGGGACTTGTGTCCAAAAAACATAAAAGCGCCTTGAGCTGGATCATTCGCAGCTCAAGGCCTCAGTTTATCAATATTATATTATTGGCGATCGTCTACGGCGTGAACGCGTTCATCGGCGTGTATAACACCGAATACGCGCGTGAGCTGGTCGACGCGGCTGTCAACGGCGCAAAGGGCGGATCGTTCGACGAGGTGATCCGCTACGGCTTGCTCTATTTCGGTGTGACGGTGATCCAGATCGTCACGCTGATTCTGGCGCGTGATTTCGGCTTCAAGGTCAGCGCGCGTCTGGATATGAGCATGAAATCCGATCTCTTCTACTCGATGATGATGAAGGAGTACGGTGATATCTCAAAGTACCATTCCGGCGAATTGATGAACTTTTTGACCAACGATATCAGCGTCGTCACATCCGCGATCGTATCCATCGTCCCGAGTCTGGTGTTCTTTATCGTCAAGATCATTGGTATCTTCGTCGTGCTGATACGCATCGATGTCATCTTTGCGCTGGTATTTGTGATCGGCGGCGCTCTGGTATTCCTGATCTCCACACTGTTCAAGCCGATGACCAAGCGAATGCACAAGAATGTGCAGGAAAAAGAGGGCAAGGTGCGCTCCTTTATGCAGGAGGGGCTCAGCTCGCTTTTGATGATCAAGACCTTTGACGCGCAGGAAAAGATGAGAGATTCCGCCTATGAGCTGCAGGAGGAGTCCTATCGCGCCCAGCGCAAGCGCAATATCTTCTCCATCATCACCGGCACCGGTATGAACGCGGTGTTCTCCTTCGCGTTTGTATGGGGACTCGGATGGGGCGCGTATAATCTCTTCTACGGGCTGATCTCCTACGGTGTTCTGATGCAGATCACCACGCTGATCGGTCAGATCCGCACCCCGATCCAGGGCATGGCGAATATCTTCCCGACCTACTTCAACGCGCTGGCGTCCGCCGAGCGGATCATGGAGATCGAGAATATGCCGGATGAGCAGATCCTGCACAGTGATGTGGATACGGCTCAGGTCTATCGTGATATGAAGTCGATCTGCTTCGATGATATCAGCTTTTCTTTTGACCGGGATATCGTTCTGGACAGCACCTCGCTGACCATAAATAAGTATGAGTTTGTCGCGATAGAGGGTATCTCCGGCATCGGCAAGAGCACCTTGATGAAGCTGCTGTTAAGCGTGTATCAGCCGAAATCCGGTGAGATCTATCTCAAAACCGAAACCGATAAGCTCGTCATGGATAAAAGCCTGAGAAAGCTCTTTTCCTATGTGCCGCAGGGTAATTTCCTGCTGTCCGGTACACTGCGTGAGAATATCGCGTTTGTAGCGCCCGACGCGACGGATGAAGATATCATGGAAGCTGCCGCAGGGACTCGATACCGTGATCGCGGAGCATGGCGGCGGACTGAGCGAGGGACAGGTACAGCGTGTCGCGATCGCGCGCGCTATCCTCACCGGCGCGCCGATCATCCTGCTGGACGAGGCGACGTCGGCGCTTGATGAAGCAACCGAAAAGCAACTGCTGCATAACCTGCGTGAGCTGAATGACAAGACCTGCGTGATCATCACACATAAAAAGGCGGCGCTCGCAATCTGTGACAAGACCGTGACGATTCAGGATAAGAAGATCAGCGTGCAATAAAAAAGAACGATGTATAACAAAAGCCGACTTCCGAGGAAGCCGGCTTTTTTGCGTATATTCGCTTGTATTGTTTTTGATAGGGTCGAATCAGGGTAGTTTCCGATATCACGGATCCTGATTCATCATATAGCACAGGGTCATCAAGCTGTCGCTGAGATGGACGTTCTCTACGGTAACATCGAGATACTTTTTGGAGATATCATAGTGACTGAAATTCCAATAGCTGCGAATACCGCAGGCATAGAGCTTGTCGATGATCTTCTCCACAGCGTCCTTCGGCATCGTCAGAACCGCAGTGTCGATATGATTCGCTTTGACATAGTCTTCGATCTCGTCATCCGACATCACTTCGATCCCGCGCAGGGAGGTGCCGACCAGCTTTTCGTCTTTCTCAAAGATCGCGGTCAGCTTGAAGCCGAG
>CACWXE010000252.1 GCA_902764715.1 uncultured Ruminococcus sp.
ATCTGCGTTACGATGTGCTGGTCGACAGAGGTCATCATCTTTGCCTGTATTCCCGACAGCGTTCTGCCGTTTGCGACGACGTTTATCTGCAACGCGATCGCGTCGGTGATCCTTGCCGCCTGTTTTTTCAAGCGCATCGGGAACGAACTGCGCCGATCGAAAAAGAAACTTATTCTGCGGTGTTTGATGCTGGGAGTGCTCAACTGCACCTATAATACCCTGTATCTCTACGGCTTGAACTTTTTTGATGTTTCTTCGGGAGCGTTCACCTTCTCGATGACGGTGGTGGTACTTCCCGTCGTACTCTTTACGATGAGAAAGAAGGTCAAGGTCAGAACATGGGTATCCGTTGCCCTTGTCCTGCTGGGGATCGTCAGTGCGCTGGGCGAGAATGTAGCGAACATCAATCCTACGGGGCTTTTCCTGATGTTTATGGGATGTCTCGTGCGTGCCGTCTTCATTGTGAAGCTCAACGATTTTGCGCGCGAACACGATTCCGTCACGCTCTCAACCTTTATTTCCATATTTGTTTCCGTCTTTAGCTTTATCATATGGTTCGCCCTCCAGCCGTCGACCTTCAGCGCGATTCCGTGGTCGGGTACGATCATCGCCAGCCTGTTCATCTATGCGTATTTTATCGTCGCGTTTGCGCAGACGCTGAATGTATTCGCGCAAAGGCGGGCTACCGCGACGGAGGCGACCATCATCTACGCACTCGAGATCGTCTTTTCGCTGATATGGGGCGCCGTTCTGCCGGAAACGCTGATCGAACGCACGATCCCGACGGCGTTTCAAATCATCGGAGCGCTGCTGATCGTAGCGGGCAGCGTGATAGAGATCGTTGACTTCAAAGGAAAAAGGAGGCTTGTCAATGGCGCTGAAAACCGCTAACATTCCCAAACCCGTGAAGCTGTGCGCCCTGACGGTCATCCTGGTCTTCGTTTATCTTGTCATCGCGATCCCGTTCAAGGTCATGAGCGTTATTCCCGGCTTCACCGATATTCGTCCGGTCATGCTGCTGAAACCGGTTTTCGGCATCTTCTTCGGGATCCCGGGCTGTATCGCCTTTGCGATCGGCAACCTGATAGGCGACATCATGAGCGACAGCCTGAGGTGGTCGTCTATCGCGGGCTTCGCGGCGAATTTTCTGGGGCCGTTTGTATTTTACGCGTTCTGGCGATGGATCTCAAAAGAGCCCTTTTCGACGAGGACAGGCAAAAGCCTGCTCAAGCTGACGGCGGTCGTTATCGTTTCCTCGGTGATCGAAGCAGTCATCATCACGCCCGCGGTTAAGCTGATCTATCCCGATATCGATTTCGGCTTGTTCGCATTGATGGTGATGATCAACGGAACGGTCTTTCCGCTGTTTCTCGGCATCCCTCTGATGATACTCATGCAGGAGGAACTGCACATGAAACCGATCTGTCATAAAAACAACGTGGATATGTCATGATTTAGGAGCAAAGGATGAAAAAAAGCTCGAAAAAACGCTCTTTGATTTTTATCATTCCGGCTGTGATATTGGTCGGACTGTTATGCTATGCGGTGATCAACGCGCTGTGTATCTATATCCCGCAGGAAAAAGCGCAAAAAAGCTATCGGGATCTGAAAGAGAGCGTCCGTATCGTTGAGGACGGCGCAAAAAGTCAGGATCCATCATCGTCGGGCGGCGCCGATACGAGCGGCGCGGATCACACCGGTGAGGGAGAGGCGATAACGGAATATGATTTCGGGAGCCTCAACCGTTATAATCCCGATTATGTCGGATGGCTCACCATCGACGATACGGTGGTGGACTATCCTGTGATGAAGTCATCCGAGAATGATCCCGAGTTTTATCTTCACCGTGATTTTTACGGTAACTATTCGGTCTCGGGCTGTCTGTTCATCGGCGAAAAGTGCAACAGTGAATCCAAAAGCTTTGTGATCTACGGACATAATATGAATAACGGAAGTATGTTCGGCGCTTTAGATGAGTATTACGACTATGAGTATGCGGAGAAGCACCGCGATATCCGCTTCTGTGTCAACGGCAAGGAGCGTATCTACCGTGTTTTTGCCGCGTTCCAGACCAAGGTTTACGGCGATCGCGACGATGTGTTCAAGTATTACGAGGCTGTGGGAGATCTGAGCCAAGCCGAATATGATCAGACGGTCGAGAACGTCAGGGCACTGTCGGAGCCGAAGCTTCCCGACGCGCCCGCGTATCCGGCACAGCTGATGTTCCTGTCGACCTGCAGCTATCATACCGACGACGGCAGGTTTGTTGTAGCCGCTTACAGAGTGTCATAACAGAGATTCTTCCGCGCTGCGGCAGAATCAGCAAGGAGCGAGGACCCGCCAAGCGGGTCCTTTCAGTTTGTCGAAAAAGTATATAAGTTAGGAACAGTACGTCTATTATCCTCCCTCTGACGAGGGAGGTGGGCTCGCTTGCGAGCTCGGAGGGAGAGATAACGAAGCGTTACAGAAACACGCCGATGATGGACTCAAGCCGCATA
>CACWXE010000253.1 GCA_902764715.1 uncultured Ruminococcus sp.
TCACCTTAGCGCCCGTGATCTTTCTGTCCACCGTCATCACCCACCTCTTCGGCGGATCGGCGGGTCGAGAGGGCGCGGCGCTGCAGCTCGGCGGCTGTATCGGCAGCTTCATCGGCAGGGTCGTCAGACTCAACGAAAAGGACATGCCCATCGCCCTGATGTGCGGCATGAGCGGACTGTTCTCCGCGCTGTTCGGCACACCCCTGACCGCTACCGTGTTCGCGATGGAGGTCATCTCGGTCGGCATTATCTATTACAGCGCCTTTCTGCCATGCATCGTCGCGGCGCTGACAGCCTTCGGCGTCACCAACCTGTTCGGACTGTCACCGACCAAATACGCGCTTGAGGACATCCCCCAGCTGAACATCGTCAACATCCTCACGGTCGCCGTGATCGGGATCGCGGCGGCGGTGCTGAGCATCATATTCTGCTTCACTCTGGAGAAAACGCATCAATACGCTGTGCGATTCTTCCGTAACGAATACCTGCGCACTGCCGTGGGCGGTACGGCGATCGCCCTCTTGACCCTGCTGATCGGTACACGCTACAACGGTATCGGCGGCGAGGTCATCGCCGAGGCGATCACGCAGGGCAAGGCGCTGCCCTATGACTTCATCCTCAAGATGGTGTTCACCGTGATCACCATCGGCTTCGGCTACAAGGGCGGCGAGATCATCCCCACCTTCTTCATCGGCGCCGCGATGGGCGCGACCATCGCTCCCCTGCTGGGGTTACCCGGCTCCTTCGGCGCGGCGGTCGGACTGATCGCGCTGTTCTGCGCTGTGGTCAACTGCCCCATCGCCTCCGTCATCCTCTCGATCGAGCTGTTCGGGAGCAACGGGCTGATCTTCTTCGCGGTCGCGCTGTGCGTCAGCTATATGCTGTCGGGCTACTACAGCCTGTATTCCGGACAGAAGATCATGTACTCCAAGCGCCGGGCGAGATATATCAACAAACAGGCAAAATAATACCCATTTAGGAGAACTGCCATGTCATACAACATTGTTCATAAAATCTCATCTGCAGTCTGTATCCTCGCGCTGCTGTTCTGCTTCACCGCCTGCGGAAACAACAAGAATACGGCGGGCGATGCAGATACCGCCACATCGGACTCCGCCGCGCCGATGCTCAAGGATCCGGATAACATGCCCGTAGTTACGCTGAGCGCCGACATCGACTGGCAGAGCCTGTACTATGAGCGTTTACGCTCGCTCGACAGCGAGGCATATCCCCGATGCGCTCTGATCTATCTCAACAACGACGAGGTGCCCGAGCTGGTTCTGGATACCGACGACGAGAATCATGACGATATGCTGACCTATGTCACCGAGAACGGTCTGTTCACTATCTCGGATGACCTCATGGCAGTGGAGCAGACCGACTTCTCCTATATCGAAAAGACAGGCAGGTTCCTGCTCAGCAACAAGGACAGCCAAATCATCAATAACGTCGCGGACAAGACCACCGGGAAAGCCACTACGCAAAGGAGCCGCTACGCGTGGATCTGCTACTTCAACGGAGAGCTGCAGGATATCACCTATTATCTGACGGAAGACCGTCTCGGCGAAGGCGATCCGTACACCAAGATCTCGGATCTGACCCAAAACCCTTCCGTTTCGATAAAAGCGGATCTTCCCACAGCGATCAAGGATTACTATGACGTCGATCAGGCAAAAACACCCGAGTTCATGTCGGTCGACGGTATGATCGACAGCTTGAAGGGCGATCGGAAGGCTCCGGATCGTAAGGCGGGCGACTACAGCGGCGACGTCCATTCTCTCGTGAGCACCTACAAGGACGTATCCGGCAAGGTGGTCATCTCCAACAAGGAGAAAACCCTGCATTATCGCATCCCTCAGATCGATCTGGAGGGTGAAGAGATCGAAGCCATCAACAAAGAGATCCTCGAATTATTCAATGAAGGGGTCGCTATGATCGAGAACCCCGACCGCAAGGCGACCGATCACCCGGGTTATCAGACCGCCGACTATTCGGTATACGGTCAAAACGGCGTCCTGTCCCTGGTCATCAGCACGATCGGCTTCGGCGGTTCGGATTCACCCGATCAGCATTTCATCTATAACATCGATATTACCGCCAAAAAGAAGATCGACAACCTCTGTCTGCTCAACAGCTACGGCGTAGATCCTCAGCTCATCGAGACAGCCTTTACAGAGCAGGTCGGGCAGTTCTTCACCAAAGATCAGTTTCCCGCGGGGACGTCCGAGGATGTCATCGACGGCCTGTACCGGGAAACGGTAGAGATGTTCTCCCCTGTCGACGTTTTCAACCTTATATATTTTGACGACGCCGGCAACCCGACGGTACTCTACCGTCAAAAACAGCTCGCCGGCGAGTCCTATGTAGAGAAAGCCCTGACGCTCTATCCGTGATCAATAATCGATCAACCAACAAAAAGCTCCCTCTGTCACCGACAGAGGGAGCTTCATTATAAGTTATGGAAGGCTCCCTTTGGTAAAGGTACCCCCGTTGGGG
>CACWXE010000254.1 GCA_902764715.1 uncultured Ruminococcus sp.
CGCCGATCAGGATCATGTTGTGCTGCTGCTCCAGGCCGAGGATCTTGCCGATCTCCGTGCGAAGTGCCGCAACGGAATAGCCGTAGCCCTGCTGTCCGAATCCGCCGAAGCAGTTCAGATCCTGACGGATCTGTGCCGCGGTGGAATTCATCATAGCGGCGAGCTTCGTAGAAGAGATCTTCTCGATGCCCTCCGAATCCAACTCGGAGAGGTAACGGTAATAGCGGGGCAGTCGTCTGATGACCTGTATGGAAACGCCTTCTTTTGGCATAGGTGCTTACTCCTTACGCAACGATTTCAGTCAGTTTGTCGTGGATCGCGTCGAGGAACTCCTCGGTGTTGACCTTCTTCTTGTTCTCGAGGGTACTCAGCAGATAGAGGTCACCGGTCATGATACCGCTCTCGATGGTATCGATGGTGGCTTTCTCCAGCTTGTCGGCAAAATCGACCAGCTCGGGGATCTCGTCCAGCTCACCGCGCTTTCTCAGCGCACCCGACCACGCAAAGATGGTCGCGACAGAGTTGGTGGAGGTCTCTTCACCCTTGAGGTGCTTGTAGTAATGACGCTGTACGGTACCGTGAGCCGCCTCATATTCATAGACGCCGGTGGGGGATACCAGTACGCTGGTCATCATCGCCAGAGAACCGAACGCGGTAGCGATCATATCGCTCATCACGTCGCCGTCGTAGTTCTTGCAAGCCCAGATATAACCGCCGTCGGAGCGTACCACACGCGCGACAGCGTCGTCGATCAGGGTGTAGAAGTATTCGATACCCGCTTCGTCAAACTTCGCCTTATACTCGTTCTCAAATATTTCCGCGAAAATATCCTTGAAGGTGTGATCGTATTTCTTGGAGATGGTATCCTTGGTCGCAAACCATACATCCTTCTTCTGATCGAGCGCGTAGTTGAAGCAGGCTCTCGCGAAGGACGCGATGGAGTTGTCGAGGTTGTGCATACCCTGGATGATACCGTCGCTGTTATCAAAGCTGTGGATCAGCTGACGGCTCTCGTTGCCGTCTTTATCGGTCACACAAAGCTCCGCCTTGGAACCTTCTTTGACGATCATCTCGGTGTTCTTGTAAACGTCGCCGTATGCGTGACGGGCAATGCAGATGGGCTTTGTCCATGTGGGGATGTAGGGAGTGATGCCCTTGACGAGGATCGGCTGACGGAAAACGGTACCATCGAGGATCGCACGGATCGTGCCGTTGGGGCTCTTCCACATCTCCTTGAGGTTGTATTCATCCATACGCGCGGCGTTCGGAGTGATGGTAGCGCACTTGACCGCTACGCCGTATTTCTTTGTCGCCTCAGCGGAGTCAACGGTGATCTGATCATCGGTCGCGTTGCGCTTCTCAAGACCCAGATCATAGTATTCGCTCTTCAGGTCAACAAAGGGGAGAATGAGTTTATCCTTTAACATTTGCCAGATGACTCTGGTCATCTCGTCGCCGTCCATCTCGACGAGCGGTGTTTTCATTTGAATTTTAGCCATAGTTACCTCCGTATCAATCTTCATCTGATTTGAGGCCCCCTTTCCTAAGGGGGCTGTCGCGGACACCCTTGTCCTGCGACTGGGGGTTGCTGTGCTTTATGTCATTACGGCAACCCTCCGGTGCTTCGCACCACCTCCCTTAGAAAAGGGAGGCTTATTATTTCATCATCGTGTAATTGAGCAGACCGCCCGCGAGGATGATATCCTTCTGGCGCTCGGTCAACGCGCATTTGGTGTTGATCTCAACATTCTTCGTCTTGTTGATGATGGTGATGCCGTTGCCTGCCGCGATCTGATCACGGATATTCTCAATATAGAGATTATCGCCGAGGTCGATGTTGTTGTAATCGTTTTCATCCGCGAATTCCAGCGGAATGATACCCGCGTTGATCAGGTTCGCTCTGTGGATACGCGCGAAGCTCTTGACCAGAACCGCCTTGACGCCAAGATACAGCGGCGCGAGAGCCGCGTGCTCACGGGAGGAACCCTGACCGTAGTTGGAGCCGCCGACGATGATCGAGGAGCCCAGCGCCTTGGCACGGCTCGGGAACTCGGTATCGCATACGGTAAAGCAGTGCTCGGAGATCGCGGGGATATTGGAACGCAGGGGCAGGATCTTTGCGCCTGCGGGCATGATGTGGTCGGTGGTGATGTTATCCTCTACCTTTAAGGAGCAGGTGGCGCTGATATTCTCAGCCATCGCGGAGGTCTTGGGGAATTCCTTGATGTTCGGACCGCGCAGCACCTCAACCTTGTCCATCTCCTCAACAGAGGCGGGTTCGATAACCATGTTGTCGTTGATCAAAAAGTGCTCGGGCATATCGACCTTGTAGCCGTCTGCATACTTTCTCGGGTCGGTCATCACGCCTGTCAAGGCGGATACCGCCGCTACCTCGGGGGATACCAGATAGATCTCGGCGTCCTTGGTTCCGCTTCTGCCGAGGAAGTTACGGTTGAAGGTTCTCAGAGAA
>CACWXE010000255.1 GCA_902764715.1 uncultured Ruminococcus sp.
GTTTGTTCTTGAAGAGATTCTTGCGCAGCTCGTTGCCGAAATACAGCTTCATCTCATTCAGCAGATCCTCGTTCGGGGTGAAGATGATCGCGCATTTGCCCTTGCCCTCATCGCGGTAGCTCGCGACATAGTTCTCCTCGGAGAATTCCTCATGCGCGGCATGATAGATCTTGTTGAACTTGCGCTTGTCCATCTCGCTGTCGGAATAGGGGAAGAAGTCGTCAAAGCGCTTGACGTCCACCTTGACGATGGGCTTACGCTTGCGCTTGGCGATGATCCTGTCGATACGCAGGACGGAGGATAAAAAGGAATACTCGAATTCCACGTTCTGCGAGGTGATGAAGTACCACGCGCCGTATACGCAGAAGAGCAGTAAAAACAGCCCGATGATCGCCAGATACGCTGTCTGTGTCAGCTCGGCGGCGACGATGAAACCGGCAGGGATGCCGATCGCGATCAGGATGATGATGATAATGCGGATCACATATCCCGCGTCACGCTTTTTCGGGACGACTTGTTCGATAAGGTTATCCATGATAACACCCTTTCCTATAATGTCATTGCGAGAAGGGCTTTTACAGCCCGACGCGTCAATCTCAACCGATCAACATGTTGATCATACTGTATGTCACGCTGTCGGCTGTGAGCGATTCCACGTAATACTTTACCATAGAAAAAGATATTTTTCAATAAACTCTTGCAAAATTCTCGCAATGGTGTTATCATAACTCATGATAACGCAGTGACGGAGAGAGTAACTCGGCTGAAACCGACAGAGAGTCTGTGTCGGCGGCTGTGAGCACGGACGGCAGAGGCAGAGCGAAGTTCACTCCCGAGCGGCAGAACTGAAATTAATTAGGAATTAGGAATGAGGAATTAGGAATTTCGGGAAACGCGTAACCGCGTTTTGGATTTGTAGGGGCTGTTGGAGCATCTTTTACAAATCGGGTGAGGGCGAAGCCTTCCTATCATTCCTAATTACTAATTACTAATTCCTCATTAAAAATAGGTTCTGACGGCTGACCCCGTTAACGGTTTTTGAGAGTCCGATCGATCAATATGTCACAGAGATGATTTTGTTGAGATTGCCACAGGGCTGACACGCGTGTCGAGCCCTTCGCAATGACAGAAGGTTTTTGTTGAGATTGCCACAGGGCATTTTGCCCTTCGCAATGACATTTGATATCGGAAAATTGGGTGGTACCGCGGTTCTTCCGTCCCATGGGGATGGGAGACTATTTTTTTGTAAAGGACAGAGAGCATGAAAACTGACACCGTATCTGTCGGCAGACGGTCAAATATCGAGCTGCTCAGGATCGTTGCGATGGTGATGATCGTCGCCTCGCACTTTGCCATTCACGGCGGCTTCAAATACGAGGACGAGATCTCGCTGAACAGCGTATGGATCACCTTCTTCGGCTCCGGCGGCAAGCTGGGCGTCGATATCTTTCTGCTGATCTCGGGCTACTTCTCGGTGACGTCAAAGCGATTTCGGTACAGCCGCGTGATCCGCCTGTGGCTGCAGGGGTTCTTTTACGCCGTCGGTATCTATTTGGTGTTGATCCTGACAAAGGCGATCAAGTTCAAGACGGTCGATTTCCTGCTGAACTTTATCCCCGTCAGCGCGCAGATCTGGTGGTTTTTGACCTGCTTTTTCATCATCACGCTGCTCTCGCCGATTCTGAACAGAATGTATCGGTCGCTCAGCCAAAGCACGTTCAAAAAGGCGCTGGCGGTGATGACGGTGTTCTGGATCCTGATGTATACGGTGTTGAACCTCAACGGCTTCGCCAATGAGCTTGTCAGCATGTTTTACATGTACAGCATCGGCGCGTATATCCGCCTGTGGCGCGACGAGAAGAAGAACCGTCCCGTCGTATGCATCCTGTCGGCGATCGTGATCATGCTGCTCAGCTGCGGTCTGACGATCGGGGTGAAACAGATCGTCACCGAGGATTACAAGCGTTTTGTCGCGAACTATTTCGGCTCGACCTCGCTGTTTGTCGCGGCGGCTGCGGTACTGCTGTTTATCGGCTTTAAGAACATCCGCATGGGGGAGATCAAATGGCTCAACGCGATCGCGGCGGCGACCTTCGGCGTGTACCTGATCCACGAGGATCCCTATATGCGCGGCGTACTGTGGTCGCGTATCTTCAAGACCTCGTCCCACGCCCAAAGCTCCGATCTGATCTTCTTTTCGCTGTGGGTGACGGCGGCGGTGTTCGCGGCATGTATCGTCATAGAACTGCTGCGCATCCATCTGATCGAGCGGTGGTATCTGAAACCGCTCCGAAAACAAGACGATAAAATCAGCGCGTTTGTCGAACGTGTCTGTCAAAAAATACTCAGGTATTAATCTATATCACAATACATTATGGAGGAACATATGAAAGAAAAGCTGGAACAATTAAAAGCGAGGCTCGGTGAAGAACTGAGCGCCGCGGCTGACGGCAAAACGCTCGAAGAGCT
>CACWXE010000256.1 GCA_902764715.1 uncultured Ruminococcus sp.
CGTTATCTCTCCCCTCGCATTCTTTCATTAGTCCCTATTTATCATCCTACTTGCGTGCCCCCTCGTCAGAGGGGGCTGGAAAGGTTTTTCTACAGCCTGAAAGTTGCATAGTTTTATGCAACTTCATAAGGAATCGGGAATCGCATTTTGTAAAATGATCGGTCAGAGCGAGAGCGTCTATATTCCTTCACCGTTGCCGATAACATCGAGCCCGGTGAAGCGACGATCACCGTCACCGGAATGGGAGAATTCAGCGGCACGGCACTTGTGACATTCTCGATCAAAAACGTCCTCGGCGACGTAGACGGAAACGGAGCGGTCGATCTCTATGACGCTTCGATCATCCAAAGAGCGCTGGCGGGTATCTCGGTCGATGATCCCGACAGAGTCAGCGCGCTGGGCGACGTAGACGGAAACGGTCTTGCGTCCATCGATGTTACCTACATCCTCAGATATCTGTCAGAACTCCCGACTCCTTATCCGATCGACGAGATGACCGAAATCGTCTGCTGACAAATTCAATATACATAAAAAAGGACCGGGTCAAAACCCGGTCCTTTTTGATACAAACAGGCAGCCTGTATTATGCAGGCTGCCTGTTGCCGAAAGGAGATTCTTGTATGAAACTTCGTGGAAGGGGAACGCTTTTTATGCCGAGGCTGTCGGAACATATTCCTCAAGCGTGAGTTCGATGGTGCCGGTGCGGCCGCCGCGTTCGAGCTCAAAGCTGACGGTATCGCCTACGGAATGATCGGTGATGATTTTCTTGAGGTCGCTGACGGTGTTCACGGCGTTGCCGTCCACAGAGACCACGCGATCGCCGACGCTGAATCCCGCCTTAGCCGCGTTGGAGCCGGACTTGATCGAGGCGATATATACGCCGTCCGATGTGCCGCCGTAGCCGAAATACTGTGCGTACATGCCGCCGCTGCTGCCTTCGCTGTAAGCCATGCCGGTATACGCCTTGCCGCGTACATAACCGTACTGCTTGAGGTCGCCGAGGATATCCAGCGCGTTGTTGATCGGGATGACAAAGCCGATGTTGTCGATCGAGCTGCCGGTAGAATCGCCGGCTGATTTCGCGACCACGATACCGACCAGCTCACCCTGACTGTTGAACATACCGCCGCCGGAGTTGCCCGGGTTGACCGCCGCGTCCGTCTGCATCAGGTGCATGGTCCTGCCGTCAATCTCGATCTCGCGATCTGCCGCGGAGATGATGCCTTCGGTCACGGAGCCGCCCAAGGTGCCCAGCGGATTGCCGATGATGACGGACTTGTCGCCCGCGCTGACGGTGGACGAATCGCCTACGGGTGCCGCGCAAAGACCGCTTGCGTCGATCTTGATCAGTGCGATATCCAGATCCGCGTCGGCGCCGATCAGCTTTGCGTCATAGCTCTCGCCGGAACGGAGCGTGACGGTGATCTTGGACGCGTCGCCCGCGACATGGTTGTTGGTGAGGATATAGCCGTCCTCGCTGATGATCACGCCGGAGCCCGCGCCCTCAGCGGTCTGTTCACCGTAGAATATATCGGTCTGTACGACCTCGACGGTGATCTCGACCACCGAATCGGCGACCTCGCTGACGATCTCATTCGTGCTTTTTTCTGTCTGTTCCGCGGATGTTTTCACGATGTTGTTGTCGACATTCGCTTTGTTGATCTGGATCGCCGAATCGCCGGACGACGCGTTCATCTGAGAGAACAGGTAGCTGCCGCCGAAGCCCGCGGCGCCTGAGAGCAGGACGCATAATACAAGCAGTGCGGCAACAGCGCCGGTCGACATCCTGCCTTTCTGCTTTTTGACCTTAGGCGCGGGAGCGGATGTGCCGTTCACATTGCCGTTTACATTGCCGTTTACGGGCGCTGTGTGAGGGGTATGCTGCGGCGCGTAGTAGGAGTGCCAGCGGAATACCTCACGGTCGTTTTCCGGCTGAGGTCCGGTCGCTTTCGGTCTGTTGTTTTCGGGGTTTGTGTCATATGAGTCGTAATAATGATTATACATGGTGATTCCTCCTCGGGATTTATTGTACTTTTCTTTTGTACAACCATAGTCTATACTCCCAAGTTGAACAGATCATGATAGATTCATTAACGCTTTTTGAAATAAAAATCAATAAAATATGAACGGGCGGAAATCGCGTTACGGAAGTCTCCTGCTCATTATTTGAACGATTAAAAATCCACCGGCTTAGCCGGTGGATTTTCTTATGCGCCTTAAAGGCTATTGTATTAGCCGCGCCTCAAGGCGCATTGCGGTCCGACACTTGCGACTGTTACTTGCTACCCGTAAACGGGTCGTCCCATCCTCGTATCGTCATTTGATCGTTGATTTGATCTTCTTTGAGTTGGTTTTGGATATACTCTGCTATCCTCTTTGCATTCTTCCCAACTGTATCTACATAATACCCTCTACACCAAAATGAACGGTTTCCATATTTATACTTTAGATTCCCGTGCCTTTGATG
>CACWXE010000257.1 GCA_902764715.1 uncultured Ruminococcus sp.
GTAACAATCTTCGAGTCCGACATTTTCGCCGTGGCGAACGGCGCGGAGAAAAACCCCTGCTATCTCTGCGCGCGCATGCGGCGCGGGGCGCTCTACGCCAAGGCGCAGGAGCTGGGCTGCAACAAAATCGCCCTCGGCCACCACCGGGACGACGTGATTGAGACGACCGTGATGGCCATGTTCTACGGCGCGCAGCTGCAGGGCATGATGCCGAAGCTGCACAGCACGAACTTCCCCGGCATGGAGCTCATTCGCCCGCTCTACTGCGTGCGCGAGGAGGACATCATCGCCTGGGCCAAGCACAACGAGCTGGAGTTTCTGCAATGCGCCTGCCGTTTCACGGAGGAATGTGCCCTCAATAATGAGACGGACGCATCCGACTCCAAGCGACTTGATACCAAGCGCCTGATCCGACAGCTCAAAAAAACCAATCCTCATATCGAGGCGAATCTATTCAACAGTATGCACAACGTCAATGTCGATACCGTGATCGCTTACAAGAAAGACGGCGTCGTCCATCATTTTTTAGATGCGTATAATAAGAAAAACGCAAAAGCTCCATCATAGTGTAGATGATAGTTTGTTTCTCAGCTTTTGTTTCTCAGTTCTTATTTCTTATTTCTTAGTTCTTAGTTAGTCAAGAGGAGGTGTTGTATGAGTTCTCTTGCCGATTATATCAACTGGTACGCGGATTTTTCGTTCTATGATAAGCCGTTCAACGAGGTGGACAATGTAGTTCTGTGTACCCTGACCTATTATGATTTTGATCCGAAAGCCATCGGGGATCGATCTGTCTCACTGCGCCGCTGTGTGACGAATTCCACGGAGAAGGATCCCTTTTTGAACGCGGTGGTAAAATCCCGTCGCTTCGGCAGCTTGATGGTCTCCGACTATGTTGAGGTGTTCAGCCGCGATACCTCCACCCAGTTCGCGGCACTGACGTTCCATCTCTATGATGACGTGTATCTCGTATCGTTCCGCGGCACGGATAACTCGCTTGTAGGCTGGAAAGAAGACTTCGTGATGAGCTACAAAAAGACGGAGGGACAGCTCAAAGCGGTCGAGTACCTCAATGATATTATCCGTGATGACAGAAAGTATATTTTAGCAGGCCACAGTAAGGGCGGCAACCTTGCAATGTACGGCGCCTGTCATATCAGCGACGAAAAGCTCAGCCGCGTGATACATATTTATAATAACGACGGCCCCGGGCTGTGTCCCGAGGTAAGCGACGTTTCTTTGATAGAGAGGATCAAGGATCGCGTTACCGTCATCCATCCGCGATATTGTGTGTTCGGCAAGTTCTTTGCCCATGATTATAAAGATGTTAAGATCGTCACCAGCTCCGCGAAGGGGATCATGGAGCACGATTCGATCACATGGGAGGTCGAATACGGAAAACTCCATACGGTAGATCGCTTTGATCCCAACAGCGAGTGGATCAATGAGATCGCAGCAAAATGGCTGGAAGATGTCGCGCCGGAAGAGCGAGAAAAACTGGTCAACAGTGTGTTCGCGACGGCGGAGGCTCGCGGCGCTAAGACCTATACCGAGGCGATGAAGCTGGATATCGACGGCGTGCAGGATCTGATCGTCAATGTGGTAGAATCCGATAGCCTGAAAACGGTGGCAAAGATCCCCGAAAAGGTGTTGTTCGGCGACATGATCGCGCGATTGCGAACGGGCAAGCTTGCAAAATTCATCGATGCTAACCAGCTGATCGAGGGTATCGTGTTTACGGTGATCGGTTTGTTGATGACGATCTTCACTGATAACGCGTTCCGCTTCATCATTATCGTATTGCTCGGCGCTGTTGTGGCGATCCAGCTTGTTTATACGATCAAAAAGCTGCATGAGGATCACTGGAACTTTGTACGTGAAAAGACGCGCGTCTATATCTTCTTGGTGGTCGCAACGCTGTTTGCCGTCATACTGGTCAAGAACGAAGCGCTGTTCATCGTCGGCAGCGGTCTCTGCGGCGGATGGCTGTTGGTGGTTGCGTACCGGAGCTTTTTGGCATTCCGACAGAGCAAGGTGCGTGACTTTGCGTATTGGAAGAATCTTGTCAAAAGTATTCTCTATGCCTGCTGTGGCGCCTTTATCATCCTTGCACCGTCCGATACCGTACAGTGGTTTATGTTGGTGCTTGGCGGCGTGATGGCGATCGACGGTATCAGTGCGATCATTTTCTCGTTTATCGAAGCTAACGATAAGTATTCAAGGAAATATCACCATCTGAAAGAAAGAGTCAAGCATAAAAAGTAAAAGGAAAAGAGGTACTATATTATGGTTTGGGAAGCTGATTTCTTATTATGGCTGCAAAATCTGCGCGTGCCGTTTATGGACGGACTGATGACGTTTTTCTCTATGCTGGGTCATAACGGCATCTTTTGTCTGATTCTCGGCATCTTGTTGATCGTTTTCAAAAAGACCCGTCGCTCCGGTATTGACCTTGC
>CACWXE010000258.1 GCA_902764715.1 uncultured Ruminococcus sp.
CGTCTTCAAACATATCCAGTGCCTGGATCTCGTCGAACACCATACCGGCGGCAACGTCGGTCATCTGGCAGCCGTCCTCGCCGTATGCCTTATAGCCGTTATACTTCGCGGGATTGTGGCTCGCGGTGACCATGATACCGGCAACACAGCCCAAATGACGTACCAGATAGCTGAGTACCGGAGTGGGCTCGAGCTCCTCTGTGATATACGCTTTGATGCCGTTCGCCGCCAGTACACGCGCCGCCTCGATCTTGAAGAGATCGGAATTGATGCGGGAATCGTGAGAGATCGCTACAGCGCCGGCGCCGTATTTCTTCTTGATATAATTCGCAAGACCCTGTGTCGCGTGGCGTACAACATAAATATTCATTCTGTTGGTACCCGCGCCGAGTACACCGCGCAGTCCGGCTGTGCCGAATTTCAGCGGGGTATAAAAGCGGTCATAGATCGCGTCGTTGTCATCCTTGACGTCGTTCAGCTCCTGTACCAACTGCGGGTCTTCGGTCGCTTTTTCAAGCCATTCCTTGTAAATGTTCATATAATCCATCAAATCACCCTATGATTCAAATTTGGTATAATAAACCACCTAAACTATATCATAAAACACGCTTATTGACAATATCTAAACTTAAGTTTATGTAATTAAAACAAAAAATCGTTTATATGATAATCAGAATCACCAAATAATGATAATTCTATGAGGTATTAAGGCAGAAATTTGTCGAATGACACAAAAAGAAGTTGATTCAAAAACAAGGTCTTGATTTTGGCTTATATCTGTAGTATGATATACAATGATTGAAAATAGGAGGCATATTTATGAGTGAAAAAACGAATCCCGAATTAAACACCGAAGAAACCGCAGCCTCTGTGTCCGAAGATACAGAAACAACTGTATTGACCGATAACGACGAAGCTGTCGTTGCAGAAAGCAACGAAGCTATCGTTAATAACGACACAGAGAATACTGTTTCAGCCGATACCACCGTCGTTGAAGCGGCTGCCGATACCGCAGCTAATGAAGAAACTACCGATATCACGGCTACCGAAGAAGAGCAACCGAAGAAGAAAAGCGGACTGCAAAAGCCGATCATCATCGCGTGCTGCATCGTACTGGTCGCTCTCCTCGGATTTCTCGGTTATATGGCGTTCTTCCTGAAAGAACCCGAAAACGTTACATGGTCTAACGACGTTAACGATGTGACTTATTATTATGAGTTCAAATCCGACGGTACCTTCACCGGTTACTTAGGAAGCATCGAAATGAACGGATCTTTCCAGAAGACGAATGACGAGAACGGCAAAACCATCAGCGTAGACAAATCATTCGGCAGCTTCTATCAGGGAGCGCCCGCTGCTTATTCCATCAAGGGCTCCAGACTGTTCGGCAACCAGGAGATGTCCTGCTCTTATTCCGATGAGTATGAATTCACCCTGAAGCAGTCAAAGAGAGAGAAGAAGCTGTTGGATCTCCCCGAGGATTTCACCGCTGACGAAAGCCTTGTCGGCTCATGGATCTTCAAGTACATGAACTACGATATCTATAAGGTGACCTTCAATAAAGACGGTTCCATGGTTCTGGAATTCTTGCAGGACGGCGTGAAATACAACGGTATTTATACCATCGACGGTTCCACCATCAACTTCACCTACTATGTGACGGATTCTACGGTCGTTCCGATCGACTACGCCTTAAACGGTGATTACCTGACCTTTATGGGTTATCAGTTTGTCCGTGAGGGCAGCGACGCTGAAAAGGCGGCTACCTCCGATCAGATGATGATCCCTCAGGCAAATGATCAGGCTCAGGAAACGCAGGCTGCCGAGGCTGTAACAGAAGCAGCCGAAGCAAAAGAAGCCGCAGAATAAATCAAGCATGAAACAACCCCGCCAAATCGGCGGGGTTTCGTTTATCTAAATGATACTTTTCAATTTTGCCGCGTCGCAAACATCGACTTTGTTATCGTTCGTCACATCCGCGGCAAGCATATACACGCCGTTGAAATCGGACGCTCCGATCAGATAATCCATCAAAGTGTTCAAGTCCCGCGAGTTACAGCTCCCTTCACCGGTGATATCGCCGGTGATCGCCAATTCATAGGTGTAATGGAATTCATCGGATTCAAACACGGCGGTCATTGCCGTACCGATATTACCGCTCTTTTTCACGGTGTTTCCGCGATAGATCGTAAGCGTATATCCATCGTAGTTCATGTTCTTCTTGAATGCCGCTACCGTCGTTTGCGGTGAGATACCGGAGATATAATAGCGCGTAGGATCCACATGATAGACATCGGAGGAGATCGAGGATGAACCCGCGCTTTGCCGTTGACCGGAGCGATTCACTGCGTTATCTCCGCTGTTAGAGGACTTTGCCGACTGATCTCCACCGTTTTCATCCGATTGTTCATCACCGGGATCGTCATTAACTATCAGCGAGGTAAAAGCGCTTTG
>CACWXE010000259.1 GCA_902764715.1 uncultured Ruminococcus sp.
AAGGGCATGCGCAGCATAATTTATCTCAGCGGCAAGGACGATTTTCCGCGCATAAAAATCGGCATAGGCGCAAAGCCTAATCCCCGGTGGGAGCTTGCCGACTGGGTGCTCTCGAAGTTTACGAAGGACGAGCTGAAAGCTTTGACCGAAATGTTCGACAACGCGAACGACGCGATCGACCTCATGGCTGAGGGAAAAACCGACCGCGCCATGAATATATTTAACTGATATGAAAAAGGATCTTTCGTACCGCTATGCCCTGATCGACGCGTTCCGCGGCTTCGCGCTCGTCAATATGGTCGCATATCACTTCTGCTACGACATTTTCGCGGTCTACGGACTTGACCCCAAATGGTTCACCTACCCGTGGGTGATCGTCTGGGAACGCTTCATCTGCGTGAGCTTCATATTGATCTCGGGAGTGTCGCTGCATTTCTCGTACCACCCGATAAGGCGAGGACTGATAATCAACCTCTGCGGTCTGCTTATCACCCTCGTCACCGCTCTGTTCATGCCCGAGCAGGCGGTGTGGTTCGGAGTGCTCAATCTCATCGGCTGCGCAATGCTCATAGCGACGCTTTTCCGCAAGCTCCTCGAGAAGATAAACCCCTTTGCGGGAGCTGTGATGTCGCTGCTGTTCTTCGCGGTTTTCTACGGAGTGCCCGAGAGATACATAGGCTTTTTCAACATCAAGCTTTTCAGGGTGCCGGACTTTTTCTATCAGTTCAAGTACGCAGCCTTCCTCGGTTTTCCCGACAGCGGCTTCCGCTCGGCGGACTACTTCCCGATAATCACGTGGATATTTATCTTTTTGCTCGGCTTTTTCCTCTGGGGCATCGTAAAGCGTTATCACAGGGAGGAGCTGTTCCGCAAAGGCTTTGCGCCGCTCGATTTTCTAGGCAGGCATGCGCTTATCATCTATCTCATACACCAACCGGTATTGATGGGGATATGCTTCCTCATATTCAGATATTGATTTTTTAATACTATGAAAATGGACTTTATCGCGCAGGCGTTAGGCGGCTCCTCGCCGTTTTTGACCCTGCGCAGAAATCTTAAAACAGGACGTTCGCTCTGCGTGTCGGGACTATCGGCGGTCTGCAAGGCGGACGTGATATTCACCCTCATTCGAAAGAATGGGGGTCAGGCTCTTTGTATCGCTTCCGACGAGAAGGAAGCCCAGACCCTGTGCAACGACCTCTGCGGAATGGGGCTGCGCGCGTTCGTATATCCCGTCCGCGACTACAATTTTCTCGATCTGCAGAGCCGCTCCCGCGAGTACGAGCACATGCGCCTGAAGGTGCTGCTCAAGCTTATCGAGGAGGAGTGCGACGTTGTAATATCCTGCCTTGACGCGGCGAGTCAGCTCACGGTGCCGCAGGATTTCCTCGCGGATATCGTGCTCTCGATGTGGGAGGGCAAGACCCTCGACCTTGACCGCGCGGTGCGTGCGCTTACGCTCCTCGGCTACGAGAGGTTCGACGCGGTTGAGGGCAGCGGTCAGTTCTCGCTGCGCGGCGGAATCCTCGACTTCTTCATGCCAGACGCGGATTATCCCGTCAGAGCTGAATTCTGGGGCGACGAGATCACCGACCTGAGCTATTTTGACATAGAAACCCAGCGCAGGTTCAAAAAAGCCGGCACTATCCGCCTTACTCCCTCGACCGAGATCATCATTGAGGACAGAGAGGAGCTCGCCCAAAAGATCGTTCACAAGGCGGGACTTCTGCGCGGCAAGGGCGTTGTAAAGGCGCGCGAAAAGCTGTACGCCGAGGCTGAGCTTATCCGCAGCGGCGCGACTCCTGCGAACGCCGACAAATTCATCGGTCAGATCTACGGCAAGCCCGAGTGCCTGTTCGATTATTTCAGCCGCGATTCGCTGATGTTTATCTCAGAGTTCAGCAACGTCCGCGACAGGGGAAAGTCGATGGACTTCCAGAACGCCGAGCTTTTGAAGGAAGGTCTTAAAGAGGGCTTCCTCGCGCGAGGATTTGACCGTTTTCAGCTGACATACAACGAGTGCATGGAGCGTTTCTCGTCGCACGGAGTTATTCTGCTCGAGAGCTTTGTGCACGGCAGTATAGATCTGAAGCTTTCGGAGATAATCACCTTCACCGCAAAGCAGCTCACCCAGTGGACGGGTTCATACAAGCAGCTGCGTGAGGATCTGAACGGTCTTTTCACCACCGGCAGCCGCGGAGTTATCCTCGCCGGCACCGAAAGAGCGGCTAAGAACCTCTGCGACAACCTTATTGCCGACGGTTACGACGCTCAGTACGTCGCCTCGCTCGAAAAGGCTTCAAAGGGCAGGCTCTATGTTATGCCGGGCGCGCTGAGCGCGGGATTTGAGCTGCCCGGCGAGAAATTCTTCGTCATCACCTTCGGCTACAATTCCTACCGCCCCGAGAAAAAGCGCAAGCGC
>CACWXE010000260.1 GCA_902764715.1 uncultured Ruminococcus sp.
ATTATCGGAAATACAAATTCCTCTGTCAGCGGTGGTTACTTCACATCAGCAGATGTTGACGGCGGAATATACCCCGTTACAAGGGAAAGCGGAGCAAGCGAGGTTGTTTCCGATGAGCCTCTTGCCGGCAATCTGCTTTACACACTGAATCAATGGGTCAGTGATAAAAACGCCGAGTTGGAAAATAACGGCGATTCATTCCGCTACCTCACTTGGAAAATGACGAACCCTGCTTCTGAGGATGGTTATAAAGGAGAAGGCGTCCACCCGATGTTCGGCGTACAGGAATTCGACATCAAATTCTATCCGAATTTCTCCGATAATGAAGAGCCGTTCCGCACCTACACCGCGGCGAATCTGGTTATGGGAAAAGTACCGGTCTTTTACGATCTGCCCGCGCACGACGGTTACATCTTTAAGGGTTGGTATCTGGACAAGGACAATGATGACGACGATTCACCCATCAGCTTTGATACGATCTATACACAGAGCACCGATATCTACGCGCACTGGATCAAGGTGGAAAATGTCAATAAGGACGCGAATGATGAAACCATCCTCCCCGCAGAGGATAACGGCCAATACGGCGGCTTTGACCTCGCGGGCGTGCAGATTCGTAAGAAAATGATGGATCACAACTTTGAAGAAGTCACTCCCGGCGGTATGCGGTTCATCACCTCGCTGAGCACCAAGGTCGTTAAGGAGATCAATAAGATCCAACCCAACAACATCGAATACGGCTATGTCGCCGCGACACATGAACGCTGGATCGATTATCACGCAAAGGGCGTAGAGCACGGCTTAGATGAAAAACTCAAATATGTCAGCGCTACCGCAAACGGTATCAAAACATCCGAGGGCGCGACTAATGAAAACTATTTCGGCTTTGCGAAGAACATCAATTGCACCTCCAGACATTCGAACAAAAACGGTGTGGTTGAGCTCGACCACCAGAACTTCGGCAACTATCTGCTGTACTCCTTTGTGGTCACCTACGAGGAAGCAGGATCGGATAAGGGCAAAGATGTGCTTGTCCGTCCGTATATCCATTATACAGACGCTAACGGCCTGGAGCGCGTCGCGTACAGTGATTACCGCGGCACCAACGTCCTCGGCGGCTGCTACACGAACTATAACGCCGTAGCCGCTAAGGCAGGAAACTAAAGGAGGTAATGATCATGAAAGAAAAATATGAGAGAATCACATTTAGCATCACACGTTTCTCAAATGAAGACGTCATCACTACCTCTGACAGAAACAACGCTCATTTTGAAGAGAAAATTTTCGAAGATGCAGCATCATATGCCGAGCCTGTACCAGCGCCCCGCGCTTGGAATTAATAAGATACTGTAAAGGAGCGCACAGTTGCTCCCTATCAAACAAATCAGCGCCGTCACATCACGTGTCGGCGCTGTTGTGATGCAGTATCTCCCCCACCCGATTCAGATGATACCATGAAGTTAAGAAAATGTATCTCGCGAATGCTCGCTCAATTGATACAATTCCTCAGTCGCCGACACACGTGTCCGGCGACAGCTCCTTTTACCAAAAGGAGCCTTCTTCACTTCATGGCATTGTCCACTCAGGTGAGGGAGATTTTTCATTCTCTTACTTTGTGTTGAAATGATAGGGCGAGAAGTCGAAGGTCGCGAAGTAGTCGTCCATCGTCTCGGCACGGCGGATCAGCTGATGGGAGCCGTCCTCTTTGAGCAGGACTTCCGCCGAGCGTAGCTTGCCGTTGTAATTGTAGCCCATCGAGAAGCCGTGAGCGCCGGTGTCGTGGATGTAGATCAGATCATCGGGCAGGATCTCGGGCAGCATACGGTCGACGGCGAATTTGTCGTTGTTCTCGCACAGACCGCCTGTCACGTCATATTTGAAGGTACAGGGGTCGTTCTCCTTGCCCAGCACGGTGATGTGGTGGTAGGAGCCGTACATTGCGGGGCGCATCAGGTTGGCGGCGCAGGCGTCCAGACCGATGTAGTCCTTGTAGATGTGCTTAGTGTGCAGGCAGGTCGCGATCAGCGCGCCGTAGGGCGCCATCATGTATCTGCCGAGCTCGGTGAAGATGGCGACGTCATCCATGCCCTCTGGCACTAAGATCTCTTCATACTTTTGACGAACCAGATCACCGATGATCATGATGTCGTTGGTCGGCTCCTCGGGTCGGTAATCGACGCCGATGCCGCCGGACAGATTGATGAAGCTGATATGCACGCCGCAGCGGTCTCTGAGACGCACAGCGAGTTGGAAAAGGATAGACGCGAGCTCCGCGTAATATTCGTTACTTACGGTGTTGGACGCCAAAAACGCGTGGATGCCGAAGTGCTTGGCGCCGTCCTTTTTGAGCTGAGTGAAGGCGTCAGCCATCTGATCCTCGCTCATGCCGTACTTCGCCTCACCGGGGTTGTCCAT
>CACWXE010000261.1 GCA_902764715.1 uncultured Ruminococcus sp.
CGACCATACTTCTGTTCTCGGTGGCACTGTCCTTCATATCCTTTTTGATATCAGAAACCGCCTCCGACGCTTTCTCCTTCACCTTATTCGCGGTTCCGGTGCAGGAACACAACATCACGCCGACCGAGAGTGCCGCGCATACAAGCGCTAATAAATGTTTCATCCTATTTCTCCTTACTATTGTACAATATTATCGTAATACTAATATTCAATAAAAAGTAGACAAATTATTATCGAGGATAATTTTTGCAAGACGAGGCGAACGACGCAGGCATACTGACGTATGTCAAGGAGTTCAACGATGGATTGCGGAAATCAAGCCGATAAGAATGTCGAGTTTTTATTGAGAATTAGTATAGGTGTACGATGTGAATAGTATGGACAGGTTTTTGAAATATATACCAACGCTCAGAAAGAATGAAAGATCAATAAAGAAACCCATAGAAAAAGTGCGGAATGTTGCCACTCCGCACCGTAATTCTTTATTATTATTTATTCGTTAGCCAGAGAAATGATCTTTTCCGAGATCCTTGCGCCGCTTTTATCATATTTCGTTATCACGACCGTATCATTGTCGAGATAATTCATCAAAGCGGTAGAACCGTCAGACAGCTCCTTGCAAACAAATTTGACATTGCCGTCAGCCGCTACGCGCACACCGTTGCCCTCGGGCTTATTATTCACCCACTTGCCGATGTGCATAGAACCGTCTTTTGCGCTGATACCGACGCCGACACCATGTCGCACATTCTCAGACCAATCACCGCTGTAGCACAGGGTGCCGTCCATATAGTAATAGGCGCCCTTGCCGGATCGCTTATCATTGCGATATTCGCCCTCATACGCGGTGCGGCCGAGATCGGTCACGGTTCTGCCATAGCCGGAACGATTATCATCGTCGTCCAGTTCGCCGAAGTAGCTGTATACAGCGCCGTCCGCCATGATCTGTTTATCCGGCTTTGCGGTCTTATCTATCGGATCATCCTTCGGTGTATCTTCCGGATTCTCTGTCTTAGGCACATCGAAAACCTCTTGATCGGAGCTGTCATCTACATCGGCAAAGCTCTGATCCGTAGCCATGACGTCCTCGATCGGTACATCAGGAACGGTAGGCGTGATAAATGGCTTTGCGTCAGCGATATCCAAGGATGCGGAGAGATTGCGCTTGATGTTGAAATCCTTCGCGTTGATCTTTTCATACAAAGGCGCGGCGTCATCGACGTAGCTCTTTTCGATCATCTGCGCAACGCCCGTCCTGACCTGATCGACGAACTCTCGATAGTGAGAGAGCTGAGAATCGGACAAGAACCAGATGACTCCTTCATCTGTCGAGGCGATCGCGGTATAATCGGTAAACGCCGCGGTCAATTCCTCGCGCACCGGCTTTTCCGACACCTCGGGAGCGGCAAACAGCGCCACCGGCTCCTCCAAAGCGTTATCCTTATACAGCAAGCATAATCCGCCCTGGATCTTTCGCGGCTCAAGGGATCGGCAAACAGCGCCGTTCTCATCCATATATTCCACTTTTAATAAGGTGTGGAATTTACTGAAAAGCAGACGCTTAAAGAGCTTGTCTTCCTGATAACAGCAAAGATAATACTTGCCGTTATCCGAAGGAAGCACCTCCTGAACCACAGCGCCGCCGGGTCGCTTGACCGTCCACTGCAAGGGCTTATTGCGTTCGATACAATAATCATACAGCAGTGAAACACCCTCACTGTCGTAGGTGATCCTGTCCCGGATCCTCTCAAAATCAGAGAAATAGCTTTTTCTGACCGCGGTGAGGATATCGCTGTTCAGATCGGTATCATCGACCTGAGTAAGACAAAAGTTATAAAAATACTGAATACCCATAATTGATCTGTAACCCTCTGAGAAAGAATCAGATGGAAACCTTCATGGCAACTTCATACAGCTCATTGTTGAACTTACGCGGCATATCGAGCGCTTCGGTGATATCATAATCAACGATCTTGCCCTCATGAGAAGCGATAACGCGGTTACCGACGCCCTTTGCAAGCAGATCGACTGCCGCAACACCCATCTTGGTCGCCATAACTCTGTCGCGCAGTGTCGGCGAACCGCCGCGCTGTACGTGACCGAGGATGGTAGCGCGCGTCTCGATGCCGGTACGGTGCTGGATGTAATGCGAGATCTCCTGAGAACCGCCGACGCCCTCGGCAACGATCACGATAAAGTGCTTCTTACCGGTATCCTTTTGCTCATAGATACGAGAGATCACGTCACGCTCCAGATCATACTCGATCTCGGGAACAATGATCGCGGTAGCGCCGACAGCGATACCGGTCTCCAATGCGATATCGCCGCAATGGCGACCCATAACCTCTACAACGGAGCAGCGATCGTGGCTCTGAGCAGTATCACGGATCTTATCGATCATCTCAACAGC
>CACWXE010000262.1 GCA_902764715.1 uncultured Ruminococcus sp.
GCCCTTGCGGTCGATGTAAAAGTCATCGTAAACATCATAGAAGATCACGTCGATCGTTTTCGGCGACCATTTTGCAAAGAGCGTGTCGTCATCGGCAGGCATTGTTTGCGTAGCCAGATCAAAGGGCTCCTCATAACGCGGGTCGTTATACCAGCCGTCAAAGGTGAAGAAGTCGCGTCGGTTCTCGTCAAAGTATTCCGGATCCGGCCAGTAGTAGCGGTAATCGCCGGCTTCGTGACCGTCCTCGGCGACGATGTACTGCGAATTGATATGCGCGCCGTACATGACCGTGCGGGTGTGGCTCTCGTCCTTACGGTTACCGTTGCGGTATTTCAGCGTGTACTCGCGACGGCGGTAGAAGAACTTGATCGTACAGCGGCGGTAATCATTGGTATCCTCTGACCAGTCGATTTCAGTATTGTAATTATCAAGAGTTATCAAACCATTCACCACGCGATAGTATTCGATCTCATAACCGGTCATAGCCGTCGGCGTCTGGTTTTTATAAACTGCATCATTCCTGTCCGCTAATGATTTGTTTCTGTCATACTGATTTCCGGAATCTATGGTCTCTGCGATGTGATCGGTCGATAAGCCGTACCACTTTGTCTTTTCTACATAATTTCCGCTTTCGTTTTTGACCTTTGTTGTGAATTGTTTGATACTGATATAGTTGCCTTCGTCAAGTACCGCCTGTTGTCCGCTGTGATCAAGAAGCTCGATCTCTCTGGGCAGCAACTCAACATAATTCTCATACCGAAAGTGTAGCACACGTGTAATACTGCTGTTCCATCCATTACTGTTGCTTGTATTGGTCCATGAGATCAAAAAGTGCAGTTCTGTATAGTCAAGATTATTCTGCTTCATTGTAGCGCGGGCGTCGTCTGTAAACATAATACCCTTGCCGAGCTTTTCGTAGATACCCTTGACGGTAAAGTTACCTGAGTTTTTACGCTCTTGGTAATATCGGTTATGATATTCAGTCGCAATACTGCCGGGAATACATATTTCTTTTGCCGCCGCATTCGTCCTGTGTACCGAACCGAGCGCGTCGATCAGCCATTTATTCGTCAACGGCTCATTATACTTTGCGGTGATCACATAGTAATAATATCTGTATTTCTTTTTTTGTACAGTCTTATCTTTAAAATCAACATAATTCACTTCCGATATCGGACCGCCGTTTGCTGCCAGATATTCGGATTTGACCTGCGGAAGTGAATCGGCGCAATCCGACTCCCAAGAGCCTTTAGCCAAAGCCTCCAAGTAATTATATTCATGAGCACTGTCAAGATATGCCTGCTGATTAAATCCCTTTGTAGAGTTAGTCAGGGTAGAATACGTTGTTTCAAGCTGATCCTGGTCGTTGTATTTTTGTCTTGCGTAGAAGAACTTCAGGGTAAAGGTCTTCCTCCTGAAGAAAACATTAAAGCGCGAGGTGCCGTCTCCGCGTACAGTCACGGACGCGTCCGTTCTGTACTTCTCATCGACAGAAGTATCGTCGGGAGCGTTCATTTCAAAGAAGTCTCCGCAGCCCGCAAGCTCTTCACTGGTGCCCTTACTGATATCCTTAAAGTCGATGGGAACGCCGTATGTATCGTATTTATATACGAACGTGTTTTCGTCGATGATCTCGGGATCCTCGTTGCGCGGATCATCGGGATTTGCGTAGTTAAGATTGAAGCTGAACAAATCGGTGATTACGATATCATTCCTTGCTCCCGAACCGTTGTAAATTCCCTCGTCCTTTGCTTTTTTGGCATAGTTTCTGACTACCGTATTCGGCGTAACTGTCGTTCCGGCTACTACGTCGACCAACCGGTCGTTTTCTTCAACCTGATAAACGTCCTTCGCCAAAAGAGCGGTATAGCCGTTGTTATCGGCGTTCTCGATCCAATAAATAACGGTGAAGCTTGAGGTGCCCGGCTGCCAAACTGCCTGATAATAGGTGTTCTTGGCGGGTACATACTGGTCGCCTTCGAGCTGTACAAGATTCTCGGAAGCAGTCGCCAGCGCTTTGGTTATCTCATTTCCGTCTGCGTCGATATAGTGCCAATCAACGCCTTCTTCTCCGATAGAGGAATCCGCGTTTGTGCGCGCCCAGCCAAGGAAGGTGTAACCCATTCTTTGCGGATGATCAATACGGTAAACAGACTCGTACTTTGCGTATATGGGATCAACTCCGTAGCCGCCCTCGCCGAGGTCAAAGTTTATGGAATAGTAGTTACGGTCGTAGTAGACCCTGAACACTGTCGAACCGTCGGCAGCGATAGCGTCGGGCTCGTGGAAAAGACTTGTAAAGCCATCGATCTCTTCCGCCTCCAAATCTGCAGGAGCGGTTCCCGTCTTGCCCAAGCGGTTCTGATTGGCGTGGGTGCGGTCTCTGTCAAGAGTATACAAATCG
>CACWXE010000263.1 GCA_902764715.1 uncultured Ruminococcus sp.
AACTCCTCAAAAAAGGCGGACGACTCAGCGTGATCACCTTCCATTCGCTGGAAGATCGCATCGTCAAGCAATTTATGCGCGACAAAGCGCAGGGCTGTACCTGTCCGAAGGACTTTCCCGTATGCGTATGCGGCAAAAAACCGCAGGTCAAGATCATCACACGCAAGCCGATTTGTCCCTCCGACGAGGAAAATGAGCGTAATCCGAGGGCAAGATCGGCAAAGCTGAGGGTATGCGAAAGGCTTTAATTTTCGATAACGGAAGTATAGGATAATATTTCTGGCAAATTGAGCAAATTACTCATGTTTCCGTTCCATATTTGTACAGTTTCACTATGGACATCGGCGACAGTATATAGTAAAATAATAACAAGATTGTAATAATTATTCTACACAAGAAATTGTGATGAATCCTGCGCTTTAGCACATTATCCTGTGAATTCGGGATGAAAATGTCACAATATCGGTTAAAATTAGATTACAGAATAATTACAGTCGATGATACAGATATCTACATTCATTTTTATATAACAGAAACAGAAACCAAAGTGCTTGGAAGGCACGCAGTGAAAAGACATTGGGGTGCATGATGGCTTACTATTCGAGAAGCAGTAACGCCTATGATTTCACGCTCTTTGAAGAATCCTTTGATTCTTCCGCAACAATGAGAGCGAAGGCGGACGACCGTTCCGAAACGGAGGACGGCGGCACACAAGAGAACAGAAGCAGACGAGAGGACAGACGCGCTGAAAAGGACGCCAACATCAAGCGTATGCGCAGACGCAGATCCAATATCGCGCGGATTGCGCTGGGCGTCATTTTCGGTATCGCCGTCGCGTTCATCGTCGCGTCCATCATCCACGGACAGGTTCAGCTGACTGAGCTGAATCAGGAGATCTCGGACGCCAAGGCGCAGTTGGCTGAACAGCAGAGCGTGTACACGCAGCTCGAGATGAAGGTCGATTCTTCGATCTCCACGACCGTGGTCGAGGATTACGCAAAGAACAACCTGAGCATGAACAAGGCTACCAACTCCCAAAAGGAGTTCATACAGCTTTCCGATTCGGATAAGGCAGAGGTCACTCTCAAAAAGGACAAAAATCTTTTTGAAACGATTGCAGAGGCGGTTTCTTCCTTATGGTCATGATTTGGTATATATTAAAAGCGTTTGAATAGAATGTAGATGTGATAAGAGTTGAGATTTATCTTAACTCTTATTCGTGTTTTATGGCAAAGGCTCTTTTTGATGAAAAGAGCTGTCATCAAACCTTTTTTTCGGTGTCTGAGGGATTGAAAAACAGGAATTGACGCCTGTCGGCGACCGATTGATCTGTACTTGTTTCTCGCGTGGTATATGTCACGCTCGGTCAATAATGCAATCCCTCCGCCTCACATAATTCGGCACCTCCCTTTACCAAAGGGAGGCATAAAGAAAGGAGAATCGTTGATGGGTGCTAACCAAAAGCTCAGAAGAAGAACCGTATGGCTTTTGATTATTATCTTGGCGGTTGGATTCGGCGCTGTCATCACCCGACTGGCTTTTTTACAGCTGGTACAGGGCGAAGATCTCCAGCGCAGAGCAATTGAACAACAGCTTTCGGATACTCCCATATCCGCAAAGCGCGGCACGATATATGATACCAAGGGCAAGATCCTCGCCCAGTCCGCCTCCGTATGGCAGGTGGTCATGGCGCCCGCGTATTTTGACGACGGCGCCATCGGTGAGGAGCAGCGCCGCTTTGTCGCAAAGCGCCTGCATGATATCTTGGGCGTGGATGAAAACGAGACCTATGAGGAGACCACGCAGAATACGTATTACGTTTCTGTCAAGCGCAAGGTGGAAACCTCCGAAAAAGAGCAGATCATCGAGCTGCAAAACGAGCTGTCGGAAAAATACCAAAAAGCCGGTATCATCTCGCTGCTCGACGACTATAAGCGCTACTATCCCTACAGCGACCTCGCCTCTTCGGTGATCGGCTTCACCGGCTCCGAGGATCAGGGTCTGTCGGGCGTAGAGTTCCAGTACAACGATTACCTGTCCGGCACACCCGGACGGATCGTCTCGGCGCAAAACGGCGTCCAGACCCAAATGCCCTTCGACTATAACCAGAACATCGGCGCGATCGACGGCAGCTCTCTGGTGCTGACGATCGACGAGACCGTCCAGAGCATCGTCGAAAAGTACATGAAGCAGGGCATCATCGACCATAACGTTCACGAGCGCGGCGTTTGTATCGTGATGGACGTCAACAACGGCGAGGTGCTCGCGATGGCTTCTGTCAACGGCTTTGATCTGAACAAGCCGTATTCCATCAGCGATGACCAGCAAAAGGATATCGACGCGATCAATACCGATTATCTGGTCAAGCACAATTACATCGAAGAGGGCGTTGACCCCTACA
>CACWXE010000264.1 GCA_902764715.1 uncultured Ruminococcus sp.
CAAGGCAACCGGCAATACGCAGGAAACCGTTATGAAGCGCGGCGAGGACGGCGACGGCTTCTATCAGTACTCCTGCACTGGCGATACCGAAGCGTATAATAAGGTCTATTTTACCTATGACGGAGAAGAAACCGACGAGGTCGCCTTCAACGATCTGGTTGACGGCTGGTATATCTCCAGCTACGGCGTGCTGCCCTGTACAGAAGGCGTGGAGTATTCACGCGATATTCCCTTGACAAGACTGACCTTTCCTTTTAACGGCGAGGATAAAGATGTGTATGTATGGACACCCGGGGACTACGATCCCGAATCTGAGGATAAATACTCCGTGATCTATCTTCTTGACGGAGACAGCATTCTGGCAGATGAAGCAGGAATCGGAACATGGAACGCGCCCGAAAGCGTCGTAAGCGCAATGAAGCACAGTGATTTCAAGGCGATCGTCGTCGGAATCGCGACACGTGAGAACACGCGCTACCGCGAGCTGGCTCCCGACCTCGGCACACCGAGAGAGGAAGTCGCCGACGAATACGATCACAGAGAAGGAAATGAGTTTTGCGATTTCGTTGTGAACACGGTGGTTCCCGGCATCGAGAAGCAATACAACGTCTATACCGATCCGGTCCACAATGCTATTTCGGGCAGCTCGCTCGGCGGACTCGAATCGTTCTACATCGGAATGGAACACCCCGAAAAGTTCGGAAACATCGGCGCAATGTCGCCCTCGTTCTGGATGTACGACGATAACGTCTGGGAGGATTACCTGAAGCAAAAGGACTTCTCTCAGAACGCTCCGTTTGTTTACATGTACGCCGGCGACGACTGGAAGGATAACGGAATCTGCGCAAAGCCTATGATGAAGCTGCTCGAAAAGCTGGATTATCCCTCTGACAAAAAGGTGCTGGATATTTACGACAAGGGCGATCACCGCATTTACTATTGGAGATATATCTTCCCCGAGTTTCTGGAAGCTATGTACTCACAGAAGGTTGCAGTGTTGATGTAAAAACAACACGCATGCTCAAGGGAAAAGCTGCTTATTTCTAAACCGGTGCTTCCGTTATAGACATCATCGGGAACGCCGTGGGATTTAAAATCCCGGGTGCTATAAGGAATGACTGCCAAATGCTTCATATCATTATCAACCAAAAAACAGATACGCTTGGGTGAACCGATGGCTCTTAGTGCATCAACAAAAATGTGGATTCTGTACGCTTTAAGATAAAAAGATATATAATAGTTACTCATTTTTCTTGCTCCTCGAATTACTGCCGAGTTTCCAAGATTCCGCTTTGTTGAAATCAAAAAGCAACATTACCTTGTTTTTTGCGGTAACAACTCTGCGCGTCGTAAATGAAATTCACAATACGGGCTTCCGCTTTGTTAATCTCCAACGGCGCATATTTAATATATCTCCCGGTTACATCTTTGGGTCTGTCATAACCAAGCAGCGGAGGCGTTAGAAGTTTACCGTCTTTGAAACGCCGGTTTAACGGCCATACCATTGCCTCTCTCTTTTTTACAGATTCTTCCTCCGCAAGCCACGCCGAAAAATACATAGCCCGTGTCGCCAAACACAGTTCTCAAACATCACTTAAAAGCGCGTGAAAACAGAGCGTGTATTTTTACCAAGATAAAAATACACGCCTTCTAATTGATTATTAAACTGTGTTTATATCACGACAACTTTTATTTGTCTATCAGTTATGCAACCGGAAAACCGGCTATCTCGTACACCACGAATAATGAAAAGCTTAAGCCGCCTTTGCAAGAGCATAATCATCTACGATACGGTCGTACTCGTCGATGCTGTTCTGCAGCAGAGCCATAAAGTCTTTTTCTGCATACAAACCGTCGGCGTTTGCGGTAATGCCCGAGAAGGTCATCGGTACGATGGACGGATGCTGTTCCAGATCCATCAGTGAAGCGCTGCGGAGCTGATCGGTATTCTGATATACTAAATCCACTGTACAGAACTTGTTTCCGTCCTTATCCTTCCAGCGGCAGAACACGAGCTTACAGCCGATGGGTGTTTTGGCTTCGATCGCTCCGGGCAGTTCATAGTCCTCAGCGCCGAGCGCCGCCAGTACGCTGCCGACATTGGAATCATGACCGCAGAGGAAGGTGAATGTCCTGTCGCTGTTATTCAGCTCGGCGTTGATCTCCCCAAGCAGAGGATGCGCCACGTTCGCCGCGATCAACGGTGCGGTGAAAAGCACATCGCCGTAAACGTCCTTGATCTCAGAGATCTGCTTCCACTGATCGTAGGTCAGCTCATGCCCGAAGGCTGCCTCGGTTTCATCCGGTGCCTCATAGTATTGCAGCACCAGCGCGTCGCTGACGGAACAAGCAGTTTTCAGCGAACCGGTCATGCCCGGCTCCTTCTCCATC
>CACWXE010000265.1 GCA_902764715.1 uncultured Ruminococcus sp.
AATGGCAAGTTTTGCTTTCGGACAGTAAAAATCCAAAATATAGTTGCCAAAGACTTTTTGCCTTGTAAATGCAATACCAAATGTTTGTCGGTAGGGTTTTAGATAATCATACCAAAGGTGCTTTTCCTCTTTGGTCATGTTTTTTCGCAATTCTTTTGCAAAGGGAACATTCTCTTTATTATGTATTCTATCCATGAAAACTACCTGATTCGGTTGGTCGCGCTGTAAGCGCTCTATTGATGCAATCCCTCAGTCATCGGCAAGGTATCGCCGATGACAGCCTCCTCGCCGGAAGCGGCTCCCCCCTTGTCCTTTGGACATTCCCCCAACGGGGGTACCTTTACCAAAGGGAGCCTTGGCTATCTGCTTTCCGCAACCTTATACATCAGGATGCCTGCGGCTACCGAGGCGTTGAGGGAGTTGATCCTGCCCTTCATCGGCAGGGATACGATCACGTCGCATTTTTCGCGCACGAGTCGGGAGATCCCCTTGCCCTCGTTGCCGATGACCAGTGCCGCGCCGCCGCTGAAATCGGTTTTGCGGTAGTCTTCGCCGTTCATGTCCGCGCCGTAGATCCAGATGTTGCGGCGCTTCAGTTCATCGATGGTGTCCGCAATGTTGGTCACTCTGGCGACCGGCAGGTATTCGAGCGCGCCCGCCGAGGCTTTGTAGGCGGTATAGGTCAATCCCGCGTTGCGGCGCTTCTTGATGATGACGCCGTGCGCGCCGACACACTCCGCCGAGCGGATGATCGCGCCGAGGTTGTGCGGATCCTCGATCTCATCGAGAATGATGACAAAGGGCTGTTCACCGCGCTCTTCGGCGAGCTTAAGGATATCCTCCACGGAGGAATATTCCTTCATTGCGCAAAGTGCCGCGATCCCCTGATGCGCCGCGCCGCCCGTCATGAAGTCCAGCTTTTTGCGCTCGACCTCCTGTACGGGGATACCGGCTTTTTTGGCTTTGGCGGTGATCTCCACCGCGGCGCCGGATGGATTGCCCTTGGCGACCATCACCTTGATGATCGAGCGTCCCGCGCTGAGCGCTTCGGCGACCGGGTTGCGTCCGATCAGCAGCTCGTCATTCTGATACGGCTGATTCTTTTCGTTGTTCATAGGCATACCTACACATTATAATCATACTCATACCAATACAGTATACCATATATAGTATACGGCTTTGCTTCTTCGCAAGAATAAAAGCGAAAAATGAGGCAGAATTTCTGAAATAATTACCCCTCTTTTTCGGCGATTTTCTCCACGATCCCGAATCCGCCGCCGACGGGATCGCGGAATAGCTCCGTTTTCGGCGGAAAAATCGTGAAGGAGAAGAACATCAGGTAGTACAGCGTCAACAGCATCAGCGCCGGATAGAAATAATCCTTGAGCCGGTTCTCTGCGGTTTCCAGTCGATAGGTCAGCCCCTGCGCCGTGAGTACCGCGACCAGTGACGCGGCGATGTCCGCCCATAGGACGGCGTGATCCGAAAACAGCGACATGAGATAAGGGGAGCCGATGATCATGCCCGCCAGCAGGTAGAGTCCGATCACCTTGGCGACGACGTACTGCCGAAAGTGTACCCTCAGCCAGCATAGCTGCATCAGCGCCCAGCCGATATAGGGCGCGGCAAAGATCTTGGTGTGCTCCCATACGCTCTCGTTGACCGCGCCGAATACGATACTCAGCGCCGCGCCGCCGCTGAGCGGATAGGCAAAGTGCAGCAGCACGGCGACACTGTAGATCAAAACACAGCCCGCCGCCTCCGACAGCGCGATATTCTTCTTATCCATATGAACCCCTCAATTATCGATTATCATTGTATCGGGATCGTAACGCGCAGCGATCCCGACCGCTGTGACAGTAGTATCCTGTTTTCGACGAAAGGGCGATAAACAGTCGGTAATATGATATGAGAGGCGCCTTGTACACTATTCCGCTCCGGGACGTCGGTTACAAAGGGTTATATTTTCAAATAATAATTATTTTTAAGAAATTATACGGTTTGTATTATTCGTATTTTTCAATAAAAATGTTGATAACTCTGTGGATAAGTGGAATAACTCAGGGGTCAAATCGCTCAAATCGACTGATATATCCATCGTTTTTTTGACTTTTCATAGTTTTCCATAATTTTTTTAACAGAATTATCCTATCTTCTTTTTGTGAAAAAAGGGGAAATGATTATACAGTTTGTAATATCATGCTTGTCAATTATCCAACGGAATAATACAGAATTATTTCAAAATTGTAACATTCGGTTTGTGCCGGTAATCAGCGGAAATCGGTCGGATATGAATTGTTGAGTGATTATCGTAAATGAGAATTACTAATTCCGCAAAGAAAAACACCCCGTGATCGTCACGAGGTGTTCATGTTATTCATTTATACCCGCAGATACATGCGCGAGAACGCGATCGCGCCCGCCAAAATCAGCGCGGGGATCCAGATCCACGGGGGACAGCACCACGCCGTGACCGTAAAGGCACAAAAGGAAGAGGCGCTGTGACCCGACGGAAAGGAATGATCCTTGGGCTTATTGATTTTCATGTCTTCATCCGATATCCATGTGGACGGACGGTTGCGGCCGACGGTTTTTTTGATGAGGATCTCACCGATCAGATAGTTGACGCTCAGAGCCGCGGTCATGATCGCACTGGTCTCGCGGTATCGGCGGGAGATCAGAAAGGGGATCACAAAAGCGACCCACCAGATGAATCCGCCGGTGCCGGCATAGGTGAACATCACCATGATCTTGTCCAGCACGGGACGGTGGATCTCAGACATCCGCTTCAGCACGCGCTCGTCCATTTCACGCAGTTTATGAAACATAAGACGCTCCGTATTGATTCAAATAGTCGTTGCGAGGGGCAAACACATGTTTTGCCCTGTGGCAATCTCATTAGATCATCATTTCAGTTTCATTATATATGATAACAGAGAAATGTGTCAATATTTCGGGCAAAGTTTTTGCAAAGAAGTCAAAAAAAGCTCCCTTGCGGGAGCCTTGATTATTTACGGTTATGGATATTGTTCAGGATCGTTTCGATATCGTCCTCCGTGGTGGAGGCGTCGAGCTGTACATCCTCGGTCGGATCCTCCGCCTGAAAATCCTCTGCAGGCGCTTCTTTTTCTTCGACATTGACGCGGCGGGGGCGCAGAGAGCGGCGGCGGGGTGAGCCGTCCTTTTTGTTGAAGGGGAGCACATCGGCGAGCAGCTGACCCAGATAGCCGCACAAAAAGTAGGCGACGATATAGATCAGCACCGTGTACCACGAGGCTCTCCACATGCCGTAGAGCAGCGCGGAAAGCGCGTAGAAGATCGGCGCGATCAGCGCCAGATACAGGCTGTTCTGTTTTTTCCGGAGCTTATAGAACACGCCGCATCCGAGGGCAGTCAGCGGAAAGATACCGATCTGGATGATATAGGTCGCGGCGGACGCGGTCTTGCCCATGAAAAGCGGCAACAGCAAAAAGATGATGCCGGTGACGATGATATATGGTAAAAGCTCCTTGAGCGTTTTTTCGAGTTTGTCGTTCATTTTTTCTCCGTAGTATGATACTTGTTTCGTTTCTGTTTTTCAGCAGCTCTAATTATAGATTATCATTTTCATAAAATCAAGATAAATATTACCTAAAATTCGTCGATTTTTTGATTGACTTATTAGTGACAGGGGAGTAAAATAAAATTACTGTGGGGATAGGGCATAAGCCGATATCCGACAGAATCCAATAACGAAAGAGGCGAAGATATGGACACCGGAAGTACCGGCGGCGCTGCCGGAGGGCGACGAAGTGTCAAGTATTGCGGTAAGGATCCTGAGGATCCGGTTTTCAGTGAAAAGCAGATGAACAGCGCGTTTGCGAGGTTCTGCAATGACAGCCCGTAAAAGGCGCTTTGCGTGACCGTGCGAGCGGCGTCGGAGTTATCTGTTTTTCACTGAAAATCGGCAGACAGCCGCAATACCCCTTCTACAGTGCCTCCACGATCCCAAAACGTAGGAGGTTATTTTTATGGAAAGGAATACTGTGAGCTTGTTCGAGACGATCCAGACCCTGCTCGATAACAAGCGCTATTCCACCCTGCGCGACATCCTCAACACGATGAATCCCGTCGATATCGCGGCTTTGTCGAGATGGACGAAGAGACCCAGCAGCTGTTGATCCACGGCTTTTCGGATACGGAGCTCAAAGAGGTCATCGATGAGCTGTATGTCGATGACGCGGTCGACCTGATCGAGGAGATGCCCGCGAATGTGGTCAAGCGAATCCTCAGACAGGCTGATCCCCAGACAAGAAAAGAGATCAACGAAATTTTGAAATACCCCGAGGACAGCGCCGGGTCGATCATGACGACCGAGTGCGTGATCCTTCGTCCCAAGATGACCGCGGAAGAGGCGATCAAGCGCATCCGCCGCACCGGTATCGACAAGGAGACCATCTACACCTGCTATGTGTCGGATGCGTCCTCCACCCTGATCGGTATCGTCACCATCAAGACGCTGCTGCTCAGCGATGATGACGAGGTCATCGAGAACATCATGGAGACCAACGTGATCTCGGTCAACACCCTTGACGACCAGGAAGAGGTCGCCCAGATGTTCAACAAGTATAATTTCCTCGC
>CACWXE010000266.1 GCA_902764715.1 uncultured Ruminococcus sp.
TTGCACAAATCATCCTTGAAAATCTCTATCCATTTTCAATCCGTGCTTAGTATGCCGAAAGGGGCTCATGCCCCTGTGACCCCAAACACACACAATGAAAGAAGGAAAAACTATATGATACAAAAGAATACAGATATCCATATCCGCGTCAGTGAGAAAGACAAGAAAGCCCTGCAACGCTATGCAAAGCGTGCGGGGCTTTCTCTATCCGCCTATCTCCTGATGTCCGGTCTGAATCAGCCCATCCATACGAAGCCGAGCGAGGCGCTTCACGACTGTTACAGCGTTGTTGTGGATCTACAGCAGACCTTCCGTCAGTCTACCGAACGCTCCGTTGAACAGCGGTTGAATTATCTCCATGACAAGCTGTTGGTTGTCTATCACGAACAGGAGGCGGACAGCGGTGGGAACGACCAAGATCTGGGCGATTAAGGACAGCCTGTCGCGTGTGCTGGACTACGCTTCCAATCCGAAAAAGACCGTCTATACCGATCTGCAAAAGGTACTGCATTATGCTGAACAGGGTTCCAAAACCGTCAGCGATGAAGAAACCTGTTTTGTGACCGGAGTGAATTGTAACGCTGAGACAGTCTTTGACGAGATGCTGTCCGTTCAGCGACGATTCGGCAAGATAGGCGGTAACGTCGCCTACCATGCCTACCAGAGCTTCAAGACCGGTGAAGTCAGCCGTGAGGAATGCCATCAGATCGGCGTGGAGTTGGCAAAGAAGATGTGGGGCGACGAGTATCAGGTGCTCGTCGCTACCCACCTCGACACTCAAACCCTACACAACCACTTCGTCGTAAACGCCGTGAATATGTGGAACGGTAAGAAGTTCAACTGCAATGAGGGCGTTTACTGGCGGTTCCGCTCACTGTCCGATCAGCTATGCGCCGAACATCATTTGACGGTCATCAAGAATCCGCAGGGTAAAACGCCCCGAAGCATTTACTTCGCTGAGAAGAACGGCGAGCCGACCAAGTTCAATCTCATGCGGCAGGCGATCGACTACGCTGTCGATCACGCTTTGAGCTTCAAGGAGTTTAAATCCATTCTATCCAATCAGGGCTACGTCGTGAATCTCAATGAAAACCGCACCTACTGGACGATCCGCTCCGTCAACAGCAAAAAGAGTGTTCGCATGATCCGGTTAGGCGAGGAATACGGTAATCAGGAGATACAGCGACGTATCTATGAAAAGTCTGACCGATCTGCATGGCAGCGCAATCGGGAGTATTATTCTGAGCGAAAAGAAATGCGGTATTTCCAACCGAGGCGCTTTGTATTCCGCGGCAATTTCAAGAGAACAAAGAAGCATACGGGAATATACGCTCTTTATCTTCACTACTGCTTTCTGCTTGGCAAGCTGCCGAGGTATCACCGGCGACAGCCGCTGTCGCCTGAGATGAGAGAAGCATGGCGGCATCTGGATCGTATATCCTCTCAGGTGACCCTGATATCCCATAAGAAGCTGAACACCTTAGAAGATGTCAGCGGATTCATCAACGAGACCGATTCTTCTATCCGAGAGATCTCCGTCGCTCGGCAGAAGATCTACAACAAACTGCGCCGCTGTGATGACGACGACAAGAGAACGGGGTTACTGTCCCGCCGAGATGACTGCACGAAGCTGTTGAAACAGCTGCGCAAAGAAAAGCGGATTGCCCAAACCATTATTGAGGACAATCCCAAGATCAAAGAAAACATCCGTATCGAAACGCAGGCTATCAACAAAGCCTACGGACTGGATACCAAGCAAAAATATCATACAAGGAGTTACGAACGATGACAAATATATCAATAACAAAACTACACCCATTCAAAGACCATCCCTACAAGGTTCTCGATAATGATGAGATGAACAGCCTGATCGAGAGCGTTCGGGAGTACGGCATCATGTCGCCGCTGATCGTCCGTCCTTTAGAGGGAACAACAGACCAATATGAGATTATCTCGGGACACCGCCGCTTCCGTGCGGCACAGAAGGCAGGGCTTAATGAAGTTCCTGCCTTTATTCGTCCCGTCAGCCGTGACGAGGCGGCGATCATGCTGGTGGACAGCAACCTCCACCGTGAGCATATCCTGCCATCGGAGAAAGCCTTTGCTTATAAGATGAAAGCAGAGGCGCTCAAACAGCAGGGTAGACGAACTGATTTAACTTCGGGACAAATTGTCCCGAAGTTCGACAAAAACCGCACTACTGCGGTCATCGGTGCAGAGTCAGGAGAGAGTTACAAAACTGTTCAGCGCTACATCCGCTTAACCAACCTTATCCCCGAACTGCTTGACCTGATGGACGAGGGCAAGATCGCGTTTTCCGTCGGCGTGGAGCTGTCCTACCTTCCTCCTGAGATACAGCAGGATTTGTTCGAGAT
>CACWXE010000267.1 GCA_902764715.1 uncultured Ruminococcus sp.
TCAGAAGATGCAGGACCGTATCATGCGCTTCACGGTAGAGAATTCGCATATTTCCGAGGAAAAGTACCGTGAGCTGGTGCTCAACACCGGCGAGCTCGTTACCGATATCGGTACAGTGCTCGAGGGGAAAGAGGCGGTCGACTGCGGCCTGATCGACGCGGTCGGCACCCTGCGCGACGCGACCGACGCGCTGTATGAAATGATAAAATCGGATAACGATCAAGAACAGTGAACGGTTTCAGATCGTTATCCGCTATCAAAAAAAGGAGTTTTACCTATGACCATTATCGAAGCGATCATTCAGGGTGTGGTTCAGGGACTCACCGAGTTCCTGCCCGTGTCCAGCAGCGGACACCTGACGATCACCCAACACGTTTTGGGTATCAATCTGGAGGGCAACAACCTCTTCTTCAACGTCATGTTACATATCGGCACGCTGGCGGCGGTCATCGTATTCTATCACAAGCTGATCTGGCGGCTGATCAAGGCGTTTTTCTCGATCATCGGCGATATTTTCACCGGTAAGTTCAAGTGGAAAGAGCTCAGCGATGATAAACGCATGGTCATCATGGTGATCATCGGACTCTTGCCGCTGTTCCTGCTGTTCATTCCCATTCCCGGTACGGATATGAAGCTCAAGGACTATGTCGAAGGCATCGCCGACAGTGAGCGGAATTTCATCATCGTCGGTATCTGCCTGCTGATCACCTCCATCCTGCTGTTCATCGGCAACCGTGTTTCTCACAGTACCGTTCCGATGAAGCACGCCAAAAAGGGCGGTGAGACCGGCCGTACCTCGCTGAACGTGGTCGACGCGATTGTCGTCGGCATCACCCAGTGCTTTGCGACGATGCCGGGCATCTCCCGTTCGGGTTCCACCCTTGCGGCAGGTCAGATGCGCGGACTGGATAAGCAGACCGCTCTCGACTATACCTTTATCCTCGGTACCCCCGCGATCGTCGCGGCGGCAGTGCTCGAGGGCAAGGACGCGCTGGAAGGCGGCTTTGACGCGATCAAGGCGGATCTCGTGCCGATCCTCATCGGCATGGTTGTTTCCGCCGTTGTCGGCTATCTGGCGATCGCATTATTTAAATGGCTGTTAAAGACCGATAAGATGATCATTTTCATCGTGTATACCGCCGTCGTCGGTATCGCCGTGATCGTCATCAGCATCATCGAACTTAGCAAGGGCATCAACATCTTCTCCGGTACACCGTTGACATAATGAAAACGTCATTGCGAGGCTCAATAGAGCCGTGGCAATCTCAACCGATATATCAATACAATTGCGTAGTAAACGGCGTTTGTCGCAACGCTCTTATATTGCGAAGCAAATCATTCTTACCGTAGGGATGGTCATCGACCATCCGCGGACGAGCATTGCTCGTCCCTACTTGTAGGGGAGGGGCTTTGAGGAGTTGTCCAAATCTTTGATTTGGCTAACAACTCCCATGCAACAGCGCTCCAAGAGCAGATTTTTCTGCGATTGGCTATGCGATTGGCTAAGCGCTACTGCGGACCCTCCCGCTATGATCGGGTGTGGGCAGAAGCCCACCATTATACAATACACACAGAAACCAAAATCAAGGAAAGTCAGGAGTGATTATTTGGCTGCCAAAAACACCAAAGGCAAAGCAAGCTCCAAAAACAAAAAATCAACATCCAAATCCACTGCGAGAAGCAACACAAAGCGATCCTCCCGCAGTACCAAGAAAGAACCCGTCAGACGCGGGCTGAATCCCCAGACCAAAGCGATCCTGCTTTGCGCTGTCGGCGCGTTGCTGCTGGCGCTGGTGATCATCCCCGGCGGCGCGTTCTGGAAGACCATGCGCAGCTTCCTATTCGGCGTATTCGGTGTATGCTCGATCTTAGTGCCGCTCGTGTTCATCTACCTCGGCATCATGACCGCCAAGGAAAAGCAGATGGCGCATAAGGGCGCCAAGATCGCCCTGTCCGCCGTCATCGTCGTGATGGTGTGTACACTGGTCTATCTGTTCGGTAAAACGGACTTCAACGATGGCTATACATATTTTGCCGCGCTCGGCGCCGCGTATCAAAATTCCTTCGCGCTCGAGAGCCTGTGCGGTCTGATCGGCGCGGTATTGGGCTATCCGATGCGCGCGCTGCTCACGACGGCTCCCGCTGTGATCACCTCGTTCATCATCCTGATCGCCGCGATCATGGTGCTGTTCGGCGTGACGCTGATTGATATCGCCAACGTCGCGAAGAAGGGCTATACCAGGACCCGTGAAAGACAGCGTCAGATCCATGAGCATCGCAATGAGCGCCGTGAGGAACGCCGACGCGAGAGGGAAGAGCGCGAGGAATTCGAGCGCCTTGGCAACCGCTCGCCGGAGGACGATTATCCCGACTATACCGTTCCCGAATCGCGTTCCGGCAGACGGTCGAACGACCGCATCGACATCCCGCTGGACAAGCCCGGCAAGAAGCCGCGTGCCAAGGACGCGGTCGAGATCGCCGAGGAACAGCAGGATCAGGACATCATCAATATCATCCGCAACGCGAATTCCGGCGTCGTGCCCGACGAGGAGCTATCCGCCTCCGATGTGGCACGCCGGATCTCCGATAAAAAGAAATCCCGCAAAATGTCCGCCGGCGCGAAACAGCCCGATCCGGGCACCGCGGAGGATGAGACCGTCGACGAGTATAATACCGACGACACCTTTGATCTGAAAGGCGAGACCCGACGCGTCGGCGCCGAGGTCAAGCAGAATCAAAAGACGGAGCAGGCGCAGTACGTCTATCCGTCAACCAAGCTGCTCGAACCTCCTGTTGACAGCGAGAGCGAGAGCGCCTATATGGAAATGCAGAACAACGCCACCAAGCTGATCGAGACCCTCAACAGCTTCGGCGTCAAGGCGAATATCGTCGATATCTGCCGCGGACCGTCTGTCACGCGCTATGAGCTGCAGCCCGCGCCCGGCGTGAAGATCAGCAAGATCACGAATCTTTCCGATGATATCGCGCTGAACCTCGCCGCCAACGGCGTGCGTATCGAAGCGCCGATCCCCGGCAAGGCGGCGGTCGGTATCGAGGTACCGAACAAGGTCACTTCGATGGTAACGCTCCGCGAGCTGGTCGAAACGGACGAGTTCCGCAATCATAAGAGCAAGCTCAACTGCGTACTGGGCAGAGATATCTCCGGAGAGATCATCACCACCGATCTGGCGAAGATGCCCCACCTGCTGATCGCCGGTACCACCGGTTCCGGTAAGTCGGTCTGCGTCAACGCGCTGTTGATGTCGATCCTCTTCAAGGCGACGCCCGACGAGGTCAAGCTCCTGCTGGTCGACCCGAAGATGGTCGAATTCAGCAAGTACAAGGGTATCCCGCATCTGTTGGTACCCGTCGTATCCGACGCGAAAAAGGCGGCGGGCGCGCTCAACTGGGCTGTCTCCGAAATGCTCCAGCGCTACCGTGTTTTCTCGGAATATGACTGCAAGGGCATCGACAGCTTCAATGAGCTGGTCGATAAGAACCTTGCCTACATAGAAGAACAAAAGCAAAAGCCCGATTATGATCCCGAGGCGGAGGAACAGCCCTGTCTGGATATCGACGGCTTGAAGGTGCCCACCGAGCACATGTGCCGCATCGTCATCGCCATCTACGAGTTGGCTGACCTGATGATGGCGGCGCCCTCCGAGGTCGAGGAAAGCATCTGCCGCTTGGCGCAGATGGCGCGTGCCGCGGGTATGCACCTGATCCTCGCGACCCAGCGTCCTACCGTCAACGTCATCACAGGTCTGATCAAGGCG
>CACWXE010000268.1 GCA_902764715.1 uncultured Ruminococcus sp.
CAGGACAAGCTGGTAAACGCGACCGCCGGCCTCTTGGAGATCGACCCTGCCGCGTGTGAATCCGCGCTCAAGGAGATGATCGAAGAAAACACCCTGATCCTCGACACCGTCAACGAAAAAGAATGTATCTTTCTGCCGTCGCTGTATGACGGCGAGACCTATATCGCCGCACGCATGAAGATGCTGCTGCGCTTCCCCGCGATGGCGATCGGCGGCGCAGAGGAAAAGATCGCCGCGATCGAAAAGGAAAGCGGCATCGAATACGCCGCCCTGCAAAAGAAGGCGATCAGCGACGCGCTGACAACAGGTCTGCTGATCCTCACGGGCGGCCCCGGCACCGGCAAGACGACCACCCTCAACGCGATCATCCGCCTGCTCAAAGAGAGCGGTCAAAAGGTATCTCTCTGCGCCCCGACAGGCAGAGCCGCTCAGCGAATGACCGCCGTGACAGGCGAAGAAGCCAAAACCATCCACCGTATGCTCGAGGTGAGCTACGATATTGAAGATAAGCCCGTGTTCAAACGCAATGAGCGCAATCTGCTCAACACCGACGCACTGGTCGTGGACGAGGTGAGCATGGTCGACACCGCCCTGCTCGAAAGCCTCATGCGCGCGCTGCCGCTGTCATGCCGATTGATCTTGGTCGGCGACAGCCATCAGCTCCCCTCTGTGGGTGCAGGAAACGTGCTGTATGACCTGATCGCCTCAGACACCATCCCTGTGGTCACGCTCAATGAGATCTTCCGTCAGTCGATGCAAAGCCTGATCGTCACCAACGCCCACAAGATCGTGCAGGGCGAAATGCCCGATATCCGCATCCGCGACAACGACTTTTTCTTTTTGCCCGACTACAGCCAAGAGCATATTGCCGAAACGGTCGGCGACCTGTGCGCAAGGCGGCTGAAAAACGCCTATGGCTATAATCTGCACGAAAACATCCAGGTGCTCTCCCCTACCCGCAAGGGTATTTTGGGCACCTACGAGCTGAACAACCGTCTGCAAGCGCTGGTCAACCCCAATCCCTCGCGCGGCGTCAAAGTCGGCTACTACACCCTCAACGAGGGCGATAAGGTCATGCAGAGCCGCAACAATTACGATATCCTTTGGACGAAGGATGACGGCGAATACGGCGAGGGCGTGTTCAACGGCGATATCGGCGTGATGGTCGAGGTCAACAACGCCTCCAAGATCTACAAGGTGCGCTTTGACGATCGTGTCGCGACCTACGACAGCGACAGCGTCGGCGATCTGGAGCTTGCCTACGCTTGCACTGTCCACAAAAGCCAGGGCAATGAATTCGACTGCGTCGTCCTGCCGATGTTCCGCGGCGCGCCGCAGCTGATGTACCGCAATCTGCTCTATACCGCCGTGACCCGCGCCAAAAAGATACTGATCATCATCGGCGATGAAAACGCCCTGCGTTATATGGTGGAGAACAACCGCCGCATCCTGCGCTACACGGGGCTGAAAACATTCTTGATGAGGGATTGATATGGAATTTGTCCGCAAGCTCACCGCGCTGTTTTATCCCGAGCGCTGTCCCTATTGCTCCGCGCTGATCGAAGCGACGCAGATCGCGTGCGAAAAGTGCTATGACGAGATCCGCCGCAAGCACATCCCGATCCCTAGCGGTGCAAGAGGATTTCGCTGTATCTCGACCTTCGCCTATGACGGCAGAGTACGCCGTATGATTCTGCGGTTGAAATTCCACGATCGCACCCAGTACATCCCGCAGATCGCCGAATTGCTCGCTAAAGATATTGAAAATACATACAACGGCGAGGAATTCGACTTCATCACCGCTGTTCCGATGCACAGGATAGATTTAAAAAAGCGCGGGTATAATCAATCCGCGTTACTCGCGAAGGAGCTCGGCAAGCGGCTCGATCTCCCCTATCGTGAAACGATCGACAAGATCAAGCGTACAAAGAAACAGCATAACCTCAAATACAAGGAGCGCAAAACCAATCTCAACGGCGCATTCAAGGTGATCGACAAGGATTTGGTCAAAGGCAAAAGAATCCTGATCATCGACGATATCATCACCTCCGGCTACACTCTCGGCAACTGCTGCAGGGTACTCAGTCGCGCAAAACCTGAGCTGATCTGCTGTGCCACGATCGCCTCTGCTCAGAATAAATATCCCGAATCGACGGTGATATAAGTAATTTGTTATTGAAAACACCTTTAAACTTGTATATAATAAACGTATCAGAAACCAAATAAAGGAGAACGCTAATGGATATCGCTTTGGATTTAGGCACCGCCAACGCCCGACTCAGAGTCAATAATAATGAGAACGCCATCGACCAGCCTTCGGTCATCGCGTATAATAAAGATGATAAGGTCATCCTCGCTGT
>CACWXE010000269.1 GCA_902764715.1 uncultured Ruminococcus sp.
CGGCGGGGCTGCTGCTGTGCCAGCATGTGACCCTGGCGCTGATCGCTTGAGAGAAAAAAACCGCTTTCCTTAAAAAAGGAGACGGTTTTTTCCTCTTTTATGCAATTTCGAAACCTTTTCGCGGGAAACATCCGGTATTGATCGGAAAACCTGGAATGATTATCTTTTTTCGGTATTTTTCATTTTGGGCGGAACTTTCCCGGTTCTGTAACGTCGATCCTTTCCTTCTTGAACCTGAGCGCCTTCGCAGCTTTCTTGGCTTCCTCGAACTTGTTGTTGATGAGCTGTTCGATCTCAGCGGTACGCTTCAAGATGTACTCACGGTTGAGATGACGGAGCTTGATCTCGGCGACATACTCCGCCTGGATCTTGTCGATACCGAAGCCGATCATCAGGTTGGGGACGACCTCGGCTTCTTCCTCGGTCTCGCGCACGATCTTGATCGCCTTATCGATATCCAGCAGGATGAGCTTCAAGCCCTCGAGCAGATGGAGCTTGTCCTTCTTTTTGTTGAGATCGAAGAAGGTACGGCGGCGGATACATTCGACGCGGAACGCGATCCACTCGTTCAGTATCTCCCCCACTCCCAGCGTCATCGGCACGCCGCCGATCAGCACGTTGAAGTTACAGGAGAAGCTGTCCTCAAGGGTGGTCAGCTTATAGAGCTTGAGCATCAGCTTATCGGGGTCGGTACCGCGCTTTAAGTCGATGGTGATCTTCATGCCGTCGAGACCGGTCTCATCACGGATATCGGAGATCTCCTTGATCTTGCCGTTCTTGACGAGATCGATGACCTTTTCGATGATGACCTCGGTGGTCGTGGTGGGCGGGATATGAGTGATGTCGATGCAATTCTGCTTTTTGTCGTATTCGTAGATCGAACGCACCTTGATAGAACCGCGTCCGGTACGGTAGACCTCGCGGATCGCTTCTTCGTTATAGATGATCTGCGCGCCGCCCGAAAAATCGGGCGCGGGCAGCGTCGAGATGATGTCGTGATCCTTATCACGGATCAGCGCGGCAGTCGTCTCGCAGATCTCACGCAGGTTGAAGGAGCAGATATTGGACGCCATACCGACCGCGATACCGGTGTTGGCGTTAACCAGCACAGACGGGAATGACGCGGGCAGGAGGGTCGGCTCCTTCATGGTATTATCATAGTTGTCGACGAAATCGACGGTGTCCTTGTCGATATCCTTGAACAGCTCGTTACAGATGGGGTCGAGCTTGGCTTCGGTATAGCGGGAAGCCGCCCACGCCATATCGCGCGAGTAGAACTTACCGAAGTTGCCCTTGCTGTCTACATAGGGGTGCAGCAGTGCTTCATAGCCGCGGCTGAGTCGCACCATCGTATCATAGATCGCGGAATCACCGTGGGGGTTGAGCTTCATGGTAGCGCCGACGATGTTCGCGGACTTGGTGCGCGCGCCGGTGAGCAAGCCCATCTTATACATGGTATAGAGCAGCTTGCGATGCGAGGGCTTGAAGCCGTCGATCTCGGGGATCGCGCGCGACATGATGACGCTCATCGCGTAGGGCATGAAGTTTTCTTCGATCGTCGAAGCGATGCGCTGTTCGACGATATCACCCGCGCCCGCGATCACGCCGTTGGCGATCGGTTTGATATTCGGTTGTTTTGTTTGTTTTTTCTTTGCCATGTTGTATTCCTTAATACTTAATTAGCCTTCCCCTTGAGGGGAAGGTGTCATCCGAAGGATGACGGATGAGGTGGAAATGTTTCCACACCATCCCCTTCTTTGTTTGATCGGAAGAGCTGCCACCTCATCCGACCGAATCACCTTATTCGGTGATTCGCCCACCTTCCCCTCAAGGGGAAGGCTTTGCTTACGACACGTCCAGATTATCGGTATAATTCGTTATGCTGCTTCCGGTCTCGGTCCAGTCAACGCCGGCATGTACATCATAATTATCAGGGCCTCCTAAAGGATCTGCGAATCGGGCAAAGCTGAAAAGTGAAATTTGAACAGGATTGGTCCCGGGTTTCAAAGTATCGACCAATGTATGGACTGCCTCTCTGGCAGCGTCGATCCTATGGCCATCTCCAGGTGCTTTAGCCATGTCACTGGTCATACTGGAAGTTCTGTCGAAGATCAGAAGGACATTTGCACCCTTTCTCTCTTCCTTGACGAGCTGCTTGCCGATAATATCCAGCTGAATATCATATGTTCCGTCTCCATTATCATATACTTTCTTAATAGTAGCCGGTTTTGGAATACTGCTGTCATCACCGGGAGTAGGTGTTACGGGTTCCGATCTTTCCTTGTAGATTGAATAAATATGACTATTATTCGCAACAGTCCCCTTGTCTGATGAATCGTTAACATTTATATACTG
>CACWXE010000270.1 GCA_902764715.1 uncultured Ruminococcus sp.
ACCCTACCGACAAACATTTGGTATTGCATTTACAAGGCAAAAAGTCTTTGGCAACTATATTTTGGATTTTTACTGTCCGAAAGCAAAACTTGCCATTGAGTTGGACGGTTCTCAACATTATGAAGAGGATGCGCTATGCTACGATAAAAAGAGAACAACATATTTAGACAAACACGGGATTGTAGTTTTACGATATACCAACAGGGATATTGATACACGCTTTAAAGAAGTATGTAATGACCTTGATTCTTATGTAAATAGAAGAATCAACGCCCTGCAAGAATAAGGTGGTCGGCTTTGCCGACATTAATACAATCCCTCAGTCAGCGGACACGAGTGTCCACTGACAGCTCCCTTTACCAAAGGGAGCCTCATAACACCGAACCGGAGGTTAATTATGCGTGTGATCACCGGCTCTGCGCGAGGCAGGGCGTTAGAGACCTTAAAGGGCGAGGATATCGTCCGACCGACGACCGACAAGGTCAAGGGGGCGGTTTTTTCCTCCGTACAATTCGAGATCGAGGGGCGCGATTTCATCGACGTTTTCGCGGGCTCCGGTCAGATGGGCATCGAGGCGCTGTCCCGCGGCGCGCGCAGCGCGGTTTTCCTCGATTCTTCCAAAAAGGCGATCGCGGTAATTGAACGCAACCTAAAGGTTACAAACCTGCAACAATTTGCGACGGTCATCTGCGCAGATTCGGTCGCTTATCTCAAAAACACCACCCGCGAATTCGACGTCGCCTTTCTGGATCCCCCCTATAATCGCGGAATATTACAGGAAATCATGCCAATTATTGCACAAAGAATGAAAAAAACAGGGGTCATTATTTGTGAAAGTGCATTAAATGATAAAATATTACAAAAATATTACAAATTTACTCTTGACAGAGAACGAACCTATGGTAAAATAAGGATAAGCACATATCGTCATGAAGATTTTATCGGCGACTGATCCCGAATGGGGTTTCAGCCGGATATGTGACTGATGAGTAAGGATAGGAACGTTCTATGCACAGTACCGTGATATGCCCCGGCAGCTTTGATCCTGTCACCTTCGGACACATCGACATCATCACCCGCGCGAGCAGGATGTTTGATCATGTGATCGTCGGTGTTTTCGCAAACGGTGAAAAGCATCCGATGTTCTCGATGGAGGAGAGGATCGACTTTTTACAGCGGACGGTCGGCGATATCCCGAACGTTAAGGTGATCGGATGCGACGGGCTGTTGGCGCAGTGCGCGAAGGACTTCGGCGCTTCAGCAGTTGTAAGGGGACTGCGTGCGGTATCGGACTTCGAGTATGAATTCCAGATGGCGCTGACGAACCGAAAGCTCAACCCTGAGCTTGATACCGTCTTTTTGGCGAGTGACGCGAGCTACACCTATCTGAGCTCTTCGATCGTAAAGAATGTTGCGTACCACGGCGGCGATATCTCTAATTTTGTTCCCGCCTGTATTCATGACGAGATCTTCAAACGAATTTACATTGAAAGGAAATAAGTAAAATGAGAGTAGACGAACTGATTCAGGAATTACAGGACCTTGTAGCGGACGCTAAGACCATGCCCCTTTCCGGCGGCAAGGTCATTATCGAAGCGGATAAGATCTATGACATTCTCGACGAGATCCAGGATACCCTGCCCGCCGAGGTTAGACAGGCTAAGAATATCGTTGCTGACCGCAGCCAGATCATCGCCGAGGCGAAGAAGGAGTCCGACGATATCATCCGCGCCGCGGAAGAGCGCAAAAAGCAGTTGGTCGACCAGAGCGAGATCATGCGCGAGGCGAAGGCTGAGGCGGCTGAGCTGCTCAACGACGTAAAGGCGAAGGCTTCCGAGATGCGCAAGGCTGCCAACGACTATGTCGAGAACGTGATGAAGCGCACCGACGACGCGATTACTGCCCAGCTCACCGAGCTGCGCAAGACCCGCCAGAACCTGCGTATCACCAAAAAATCATAAATTATAGTTGATCGTTATGCTCCGGAGTTGTTGCTCCGGAGTTATTTTTTTTGTCGTTTTGATACAGATTTCACAGGAATTAGTCGGTTTTTATAAAAAAATTTATGAAATACTGTTGACGAATGATGTTGTTTAGTTATATAATGGACTCTGTGATAGAGGCGCGGGCTTCATCAGTAGTCGGACGGATCGATGATCCTGTACGGGAGTGCACCGATGAAAGGGGATCCCGCCGAAGCGACATGCTCCTCCCGAGGGCATGACCGCTGGGATAGCGCAGAAGATGCGCTATACTGTCGTTAATCATACATCAATATGTCATGCCTGATCGGTGGAGATTGCCACGTCGTTGACCGCAGGTCAACTCCTCGCAATGACGATTGATAGT
>CACWXE010000271.1 GCA_902764715.1 uncultured Ruminococcus sp.
CTCTGCCGGGCTTGATCTTGATGGTGTGCTTAGCCATATCAATGGTCTTGTGCTCACGGGAAATTTCCTCGCCGCACTCAGTGCAGTAAACGACCTCATCATAGGAGCCTTCTGCGGTGCAGGTTGCGGGAACGATGTTCTCCTGTACAGCTTCGCCGGGAGTATGAGCAAGCTTGTCGATCGTCTTGTGCTCACGAGAGATCTCGGCGCCGCACTCAGTGCAGTAAACGACCTCGTCATAGGAGCCTTCTGCCTTGCAGCTAGCAGGAACGACATTTTCCTGAACCGCTTCGCCGGGAGTATGAGTATGTGCAAGCTTCGGAATCACGATCTGATCCCAAGTCAGCTCTACCTCACCGGCGGAGTTGTTGAAGAACTTGCCGCACTCGGTGCAGTAGAAATAGGACTTCCAGCCGTCAGCGGTCGTGGTAGCCTTTTTGCCGGGCTTGAACTTGAGGGTATGCTGATGGTCGAGCTTGGGGATCACCAGCTCGGAAACGGTGACCTCGGTCGTACCGGTCGCGTCGGAGAAGAGCTTGTGACACTCTTCACACTCATAATGCGCCTTCACGCCCTCAGACTCTTCCGTTGCGGAAACAACGGGAACATAGGTCAGGTTGTGAGCGATCATTTCGATGGTCTTGTGTGTACGGGAGATCTCCTCGTGGCAATCGAGGCAGTATACGACCTCGTCATAAGAGCCTGCTGCGGTGCAGGAAGCGGGAACGACATTCTCCGCGACAGGAGCGGCAGGGTTGTGAACGTGCTCGGTCGGGCCCTGAGTGGGAGCCTCAGTCGGAGCGGGCTCGGTGGGATCGTCAACAGGAGGCTGATAACCTACGTGTACGCCGTCCTTGAAGTGGTCGGGGTTCATACACATATCTGCTACGTTATCGGACCAGCCGGGAGTACCGTCGGGATAGTCGGATTCCTCGCCGACGCCCTCTTGATACTCTTTGCCGTAGCAGCCGTTACCGTAGTAAACATACCAGTCGGCGCCGCACTCCTGTCGACGGGAAATTTTATTGATGGAAAAACGATCGGGGTTGACAACATAGATACAGTTATTAAAGCTCCACGGATCGGGAGAACCGTATTCCAAAGAATCATAGTCGCCGACGAACGCGCCTTCGACGTTGGTATCCGCGGTCTGAGCTGCCTTATAGTAGATCGGGAGGCTGGAATCGGTACCGCCGTCAACGCCGTTGTTGAAGATCGCGACAGCAACAGAAGCACTGGGATCATCGACATCATAGGGGACGTCGGCATAGTAGATACCTTGTTCGTAGTTCTCGATCTCCATGCGATAACCTACCCAATAACCATCCTTTTCGGCAGGTCCGCCCCACCAATAAATACCGGCATAGTGCTTGCCGTCGAGGATGTTAAAGTCGTTATACCATGAAGGGGACTTGTCGCCCTTGCGGAGTACGAGCTCATCGTGAGCCGGCGTGATGACCTCGCCTGTATCGGGATCGAGCTCATCATCGTAATGTACATATACGTCTTCCGTCGTCACGGGGCCGCTGTTACCGTTCGGCATCATGAAATAGATACGCTGAGTCGGGAGGGAACCGGGCTCCATCTCGTATTCTGCCTCATACGCCGCGATACCCTCGCTGACAGACTGGACAACGGGAACACCGTCTTCTACGTCAGATACGGATAACGCGTTGAAGGAAACAGCCAGCGTAGCAGTAAGCAATGCTGCTACCAATAATAAACTGATTACCTTTTTCATTGTTAATCCTCCTAAGCATTAATTATGCTGTTATGCATCTTCATCTTATCACATAATTGTCGAGGATTCAATATTTTTTTGTAATTTGCGGTAAATTATTATGGGATGTTGACCTGTTTTCGTCGATTCGCACAAATACCGCGGGCGTTTTTTGTGAAGATGATAAATGGGGTGATGATCGAAGAAATGTTTCGATCGCTTTGGCAACCCTCAGTCTGCTTCGTTGACAGCGCGTCGCACGCGACCCCTTAGGAAAGGGAGCACAGCTTGTCAAAGAAGTACATTAGTCAGGAACAGTACGTCTATCATCCTCCCTCTGACGAGGGAGGTGGGCTCGCTTGCGAGCTCGGAGGGAGAGATAACGATGCGTAATAATGATTCTTCGGCTTTTGACTCAAGCCGCATAATCAGTATCATTACTCACAGTATTGAGTCATGCGTTTACATGCTATTATACAGTTGCGTTATCTCTCCCCCGCAGGTTAATTACAAAGTCATCTTGCTGCCCCCTCGTCATAGGGGGCTGGAAAAGACAGCACCCCCCCCCGTGACACGCGTGCCAAAGGGAGCCTATTTCGTGACAGCGTGTCGCACGCGACCCCTTAGGAAAGGGAGCCTATTTATTCTTCACAATGACGATTGATGACAAAAAAGCTCCCCCTGCATAAGCAAGGGGAGCAAAAGCTGTTTATTTGTTACTCAGAATCGTGCCGGATTAATCTACACCGACGGTTTCGCCGATGTGGTACTTGTTAGTGCCGATACCTGCGAGATAACGCTGGATCAGGGTTACGTCGAGGATGTCAACTTCGCCGTCGCCGTTTACGTCAGCAGCGGTCAGATCGAAGTTGTCGCCTACGGACATCTGAACATCATAGCGCTGGATCAGAGTAGCGTCAACGGAGGTGACTTCGCCGTCGCCGTCTACATCGCCGAGGATGTAGGAGCCGGGTGTAATCCATGTGACAGTCATCTTAGCGCCGGTCTTGGAGTTGTAATTGAAGTCGGTCAGGTCGAGCTGCATCTTGATGGTGGTGCCTGCGGTCAGACCTGTGAACCGCGAACTTGAACTCGATGTCGGTGGGATCAAACTCGCCGAGTGTGTACTCGATCTCGTATACAGCAGTGTCGCCGACCTTAGTCATGTGGTTTGCTTCAGCAGCGGGATCCCATTCGATGTTGTTCAGCCAGTTGTCGCCGTCCGGAGAACCGTTACCTACTACGGTAACGGACTGAACATCCAGCTCGCTGATGGGCTCGACATTGTCGCCCTCTACCCATGTCTTGGCGCCGTCGCAGTATACGGTGAAGGTACCTGCCTCGGTCACGTTGAAGGTGACGTTGTTGCCGGTCTCGTCGCCGATCCACTCAGCGCCGTTCTTGACAG
>CACWXE010000272.1 GCA_902764715.1 uncultured Ruminococcus sp.
AATGTTCATTTGCCGAAAATTGTCGTTTCGGCGAAAATAATTTCATAGGAGAATTAAAATGAAAAAGAATCTGGTAAAGAACCTGATATTCATAGGCGCGGTCATTGCCTATATCGTGTTCTGCTTTACCCAAACGCCGATCACGCAGGCGGTCACCATGTCCGGTACAGGTGACGAGGCTGTAGCGGTCGGCTCATGGTGGTCGCTGCTGCCGCCGATAATCGCTATCGGTCTCGCGCTCGTCACCAAGGAGGTTTATTCCTCGCTCTTCATCGGTATCATCTCGGGCGCCGTTATCCACGCGATCGCGATGGGTTCGGGCTTCGTCGGCGTTATGACTTCGGTCGTAAACGACGGTCTTATCGCCAACATCGCCGACAGCTACAACGTAGGTATCCTTATCTTCCTTGTTGTCCTCGGCGCGATCGTCGTTCTCATGAACCGCGCAGGCGGCAGCCGTGCATACGGCGAATGGGCTGTAAAGCACATCCACACACGCGTCGGCGCGAGCATCGCAACCTTCCTGCTCGGCGTTCTTATCTTCGTTGACGACTACTTCAACTGCCTGACCGTTGGCTCGGTCATGCGTCCCGTCACCGACAAGCACAACATTTCACGCTCAAAGCTCGCCTACATCATCGACGCGACCGCGGCTCCTGTCTGCATTATTGCCCCGATCTCCTCATGGGCGGCGGCTGTCAGCGGCACCGTTGACGGCGTGAACGGAATCCAGCTCTTCATCAGCACGATTCCCTACAACCTCTACGCTATCCTCACATTGATAATGGTGATCTTCGTCTCCGTTTCCAACGTTGACTACGGTCCCATGCGCACCCACGAGATCAACGCTATCAACGGCGACCTCTTTACCACACGCAACAGCGTTTATGACAAGGACGACGAGCCTACCCACTCAAAGGGCAAGGTCATCGATCTCATTCTCCCGGTTCTTCTGCTCATCGGCTTCTGCGTGATCGGAATGCTCTACACCGGCGGTCTCTTTGAGGGCGCGAGCGTCATCGACGCGTTTGCCAACTGCGACGCTTCCGTAGGTCTGTCGCTCGGCTCGATCGGCGCGCTTATCGTCATTATGATCTACTACATGGTTCGCCGCGTGCTCAAGTTCACCGAGTGCATGAGCTCACTTGTAGCGGGCTTCAAGCAGATGGTTCCCGCTATTCTCATTCTTGTGTTCGCGTGGACCCTCAAGACAATGACCAACCAGCTCGGCGCCGCTGAGTTCGTAAGAGGAATCGTCGAGAGCGCGACAGCTATCCAGATCCTGCTCCCGCTGCTTCTATTTGCCGTAGCCCTCGGACTTTCCTTCGCGACAGGTACCTCATGGGGCACCTTCGGTATCCTTATTCCTATCGTCACCGGAGTGTTCCAGTCACAGCTTGCCAACGTTACTGACGGCAACATTCCCTCAATGGTTATCGTCTGCATCTCCGCATGTCTTGCAGGCGCTGTCTGCGGCGACCACTGCTCGCCGATTTCGGATACCACTATCATGGCGTCCACAGGCGCTCAGTGCGATCATGTTAACCACGTATCGACCCAGCTGCCCTACGCGCTCACAGTTGCGGGCGTGGCAGCAGTTGGTTATCTTCTCGCGGGCTTCGTTCAGAATGTGTTCGTAGTCCTCGGCGTTTCCGTAGTTCTCATGGTAGCGGTGCTCATCGGCATCAAGTTCGTTGTCGGCAAGGACGACAAAAAGACCGTCAGAAAATAATTCAATAAGCAATAATGCCGCCTTCGGAGAGATCCGACGGCGGTTTTTATTATTTACAAATAATATATTTTGTGGTATCATATCCGTCGGAAGGATGTGTGTCTTTATGAAAAAAGGCTTGGTTCTCGAGGGCGGCGCAATGCGCGGACTGTTCAGCGCGGGCGTTATCGACGTGATGATGGAAAACTCGATCAGCTTTGACAGGCTCGTCGGTGTTTCTGCGGGCGCGGCGTTCGGCTGCAACTATAAATCCGGACAGAACGGCAGGGCTGTCCGCTACAATACCCGCTTCGCAAAGGACAAACGCTATTGCAGCACCCGGTCGCTTATCCGCACGGGTGACCTATTCGGCGCGGAATTCTGTTACCACACCGTGCCGAACAAGCTCGATGTTTTTGACAGAGAAGCGTTTAATAATTCTTCTATGGAATTTTACGTAGTCTGCACCGACTGCGTCACCGGCCTGCCCGTTTACAAGCGCCTCGACCTTGCGGACGACACCTGCTTTGAGTGGATACGCGCCTCTGCGTCCATGCCGCTCGTGTCAAAGCCCGTTGAGCTTG
>CACWXE010000273.1 GCA_902764715.1 uncultured Ruminococcus sp.
TGACAGCTCTCCGGTGTATGGATTCTGTAACCCAAATCAAGATTTGGACAGAATCTCACCTTTACCAAAGGGAGCCATTAACTAAGTAAGGCGGTACTGATGTACCGCCTTCAACTCGTTTTCATTATTTCTCCATACCGAAGCGCTTCTTGAAACGGTCAACACGGCCGCCTGTATCAACAAGCTTCTGTTTACCGGTAAAGAACGGATGGCACTTGGAGCAAATTTCAACACGGATATCCTTCTTGGTAGAGCCGGTCTCGATCACATTACCGCAAGCGCAGGTAATGGTAGTCTGGCCATAATTAGGATGGATCTTTTCCTGCATTTCATTCACCTCTTTCACATAGCCATATTCGTGTAGCCATAATTAACATAGGTATTATACACTAATAATCTGCAAAAAGCAAGTGTTTTTTCTAATTTTTTATATTGACGGGCAAAAGAAATCTTAATGCGCCGCGAGATACTCCGTAAAGCGGTCAAAATTCATATCCAATGCGCGCATATTATGGGCGTAAGTCTTGCCGACATAGCGGAACAGATGGGAGGAATACGAGATACCGCCCGCGTTCTCCTTATTGGGATAGCGCAGGATGAAGCCGTAATCGACACAGTGACGGGTCAGCCATGAATAGGCGGGCGTATCGGCGAACTTACCGTCGGTTTTGACGGTCAGATAAACCAAAAGTCCCGTTTGCTGTTCGCTCTCCCCCGCCGGCGGCAGCTCCTTTTTGACATGAGCCTCCGCCATGATCAGAGTCGCCTTGGAATCCTTGCGGTATTTTTCTACCTCTTCCTTATAGCGCTTTGCCTGATCGTCATAGGACACATAGCCCTCCACGACCATCAGATCGAAGCCCGCCTTCTTCGCGTCGGCAACCATGTTGGTCAGACCGTCAGCCGCTTCGGGCGCGATTTGGATCCCGCAGCATTCGACCGTCTCGGGCACAAAGTTCTTGTCGATCGGAGAAGCGGCGCTCACGGTTTTTAGGAACATGGTATTGGAGGAATGGGTGTCATCCTCAATATACTCTGAGGGTGAGATCGGGCTTTTTTCATTGAGCGTATTCACATAAAACTTATACCCGAAGAAGATCCCGACCGCCAAAACGGCAAGCATGATCAGCGGAAGGATATACAACAAGGCACGCAGATTTTGTACCTTGTTTTCCTCCCGCGCCTGCTGTTCCTCCAGAACGCCGCGATTCACTTTTCCGAGTTTAAAGTTTCGTTGGTTCCTGCTCAATTTGTCCTGCCTTTATAAGTTAATTTTCGTATATCGCAGTAGATCTCAGCCAATCAGCCGTCGCGAAAGCGCTCGGCTTCTTGGGAGATCCTTGCGTGGGTGCTGTAAACCAACCGCAGACTTCGTCTGCTCTTGGACAGCACCGCATCATTTAATCGCCTTAGTATCGATCTCTTCGCGCATCATGTCCTTGAATTCGTTCAGAGACATAGAGCCGAGATCGCCGTCCTTACGGTGACGGATAGAAACGGTATCGTTCTCGATATCCTTGTCGCCGATGATGACCATGTAAGGGATCTTCTGCACCTGCGCCTCGCGGATCTTGTAACCGATCTTCTCATTACGGTCATCGACCTCAACGCGCATACCCATATCCTCGAGCTCCTTGGCGATTTCGAAAACGCGGTCGTGGTGGCGGTCGGCGATGGGCAGCAGCTTGACCTGTACGGGCGCCAGCCACAGCGGGAACGCGCCGGCGTACTTTTCGATCAACAGCGCCAAGGTGCGCTCATAACAGCCGATCGAGGTACGGTGGATGATGAACGGATGCTTTTTCACACCGTCGCGGTCGACATATTCCATACCGAACTTTTCGGCGATCATCGGGTCGATCTGGATGGTGATCAGGGTATCTTCCTTACCGAATACGTTCTTGATCTGGATATCGAGCTTGGGGCCGTAGAACGCCGCCTCACCGATACCGATCTTATAATCGATGCCGAGGTCATCGAGGATCTTGCCCATCATGCCCTGGACATTGTTCCACTCTTCCTCGGTGCCGATATACTTCTCACGATCGTCGGGATCCCACTGGGAGAAGCGATAGGATACATCCTCATACAGACCCAGCGTCTTCAAGCAGGTGATCGCAAGGCTCAGGCAGTGCTCAAACTCACCCTCGAGCTGCTCGGGCGTACACATCAAATGTCCCTCACTGATCGTGAACTGACGGACACGGATCAGACCGTGCATCTCACCGGACGCCTCATTACGGAACAGCGTAGAGGTCTCGTTCAATCGCATGGGCAGGTCGCGATAGCTTCTGGAGGATGAACATACCATCCTGATAATGATCCCAGTGACCGCTGATCTTGTAGAGATCGGATTTCGCCATAAACGGCGTCTTGGTGAGCTGCCAGCCGTTCTTTTGCTCAAGATCCTCGACCCAGCGCTGTAACAGCTGGATAATACGAGCGCCCTTGGGCAGCATGATCGGCAGGCCCTGACCGATATAATCAACGGTGGTGAACAGCTCAAGCTCTCTGCCGAGCTTGTTGTGGTCACGCTTGAACGCCTCTTCTCTACGGGTGATGTACTCCTCCAGCATAGAAGCTTTAGGGAAAGAAATACCATAAACACGACAGAGCTGCTGATTCTTAGAGTCACCGCGCCAGTAAGCGCCGGTGCAGTTGGTCAGCTTGAACGCCTTGACCGGAGCGACGGACATCAGGTGAGGACCCGCGCACAGATCGACGAATTCAGCCTGTTTATAGAAGCTGATCGGCTCACCCTTGCCGGCGTGCTCGGAAGCGAGCTCTACCTTATAGGGCTCTGCGATCTCATTCAGAAAATCGAGCGCGTCCTGCGGCGCTTTCTCAAAGCGGGAGATCTCGATGCCGGACTTGACGATCTTCTTCATCTCAGCCTCGATCTTTAAAAGATCTTCACTGTCAAAGGGCTTTTCAACATCAAAGTCATAGTAGAAGCCTTCATCGATGGACGGGCCGATCGCGAGCTTGGCTTCCGGATACAGGCGCTTGACCGCCTGCGCGAGAATATGAGAGGTCGTATGCCAGAACGCCTGCTTGCCCTCATCATTATCGAAGGTCAGCAATTCCACCTTGCAGTCCGCGGTCAGCTCGGTGCGCAGGTCGCACACCTTGCCGTCGATCAGCGCGGCGCATACGTTTTTATACAGTCCCATGGAAATGGACTTGGCGATCTGAGCGGGAGTGATGTTTTCTTCAAACTGCTGTACCACTCCGCCTTTTAATTCTACATTGATCATATTGATCCTCTCCTTTTTGATTATATAGGCGCCTGCTAACAATAACGGCAACCCTCCGTCATCGAAAAATCGATGACACCTCCCTTAGGAAAGGGAGGCTAAAAAAGCCCTGCTATTTCCGAAGAAACAACAGGGCGTATTGACGCGGTTCCACCTGATTCGATATTCATCAATAATCGGTTGAGATTGCCACGGCTTAATCGCCTCACAATGACAATCGGTATGAATATCCTCATTACCTGCCTTAACGCGGCTCACGTCGCCCCATTTCCTGAGCGAGACATATCCTTCCATTAGTTGAGATTGCCACGGCAAAAGCCTCGCAATGACAATAGAATGCGATATGAGGGGTGGTATCCCGCTATGCGCGTGCCGTCTTGCACCGACCGACGACTCTCTGTCAACGCGGAAACAGCGGACATTGTCCCCTATTCGATATTTCAAAAATTAATATATCACCTAAAAAGGCGGCTGTCAATGGTTAATCGTAAAAAACTAAAGCAAATGGACGGATTTCAGCTGGCAGATATACGCGTCCATGATATTGATCGTGCCGTCGAAATTCACATCCGACGAAGCCGTCTGAGCGCCGTTGAGCTTCACCAGATACGCGATATAGCACTGGATCGTCGTCGCGTCGACAACATCGAGTACACCGCTGCTGTCAGCGTCGCCCATCACGTTATTGATCAAATGACCGGAAAGAGCGGTTTCCGCCTCAGAATCCTGCTCACAACACACAACGGCATTGGTACAGCCGCTGAGCGCCGAGGCGCTGATATCGGTTGTTTTGGGTGAGATAGAAATGCCTTCCAACGCGGTGCATCCGTCAAAGGCGTTATCATAGAGTTGAGCTACGCCCTCTGACAGCAGCACATAGCGCATCGCGTCACAACCCTTAAACGCGTTATAGGAAACGGTCAGATGATCGCCGCGAAGAACAGCGTTGTTGATCGCGCTGTCACCGTTGAACGCAAGCTGACCGATATAGGATAAGCTCTCAGGGGTCTTGAACTGAGCAAGGCTCTTGCAGCCTCTGAACGCACCGTCACCGATGGTCACCAAGCCCTCGGAATTCTGAACGGTTTCCAGACCGGTACAGTCGGCA
>CACWXE010000274.1 GCA_902764715.1 uncultured Ruminococcus sp.
AAGGAGTCATGCAGACTTTCCATCGGCACGGTATGCACAACGGAAGAGAACTTCTCGCCCTTACTGCCGCCGACCTTCTGCGTGGGTGAATCGGGCGCGATCAACTCGGGATATTCCGCTTCCAGATTCTCGAGATCACGCAGCATCGCGTCATACTCAAAGTCGGATATCTCGGGATCATCCTGATTATAATAGCGATCGTTATGATAGTTCAGCTCTTTGGTGAGCTGAGCGATCTTTCTTTTTGCTTCATCAAAATTCATATACTTCTCCTATCCTTTGCTTTCGGCAAGTAGGATTGTTATCTTCTGACGGCAGAGGTGCCTTTCTCTCTGAGATAGGTGCTCTCCAAGTCGGCAAGATGGAGCTTGACAGCCAGCGGATAACGATCATAGGCATTGCTGATATAGAAGCCGTTATTATCGTCAAAGCCGCCCATATGCCAGCGGATCGCCATCGCTTCATCAAGCTTGAGGCGCATGAAGCGTTCGATCAAAAACACGCTCTTTTCACCGTGACCATACGGAAAGGTATCTTCGATGGCGTAATACGGTACCTTTTCCCACTGTCCGGTTTCATCATTCTTGACGTTGCGGGTGGACACCTTATAGAACTGCGCCTTGCACAAATCATGGAGCAGCGCGCAGATCGCAAAGCTCTCCGGATTGTCGTTTTCCTCGTCAAAATGCTTTTCGATCATGGTATTATACACGCTGACCGAGTGCATCACCAAGCCGTTTTCACAGGCGCAGTGATACTTGGTGCTTGCCGGAGCGGTGAAGAAGTCGGTCTTTTGGATCCACTCCAGCAACTCCGCGGAGCCCTTGCGGGTGATGTTCTCCGTATAAATCTTGATAAATTCATCTTTTGCAGTCATCATAACAGTACCTCTGATTCACAAAATAATCCGATTGTGATTGCCATTCTCCATAGCGGCGGCAATCAAACAAAAGGCGCACGCGCCTATAATAGCTCTTCGTCATATACAGCTCTCGCGCCGCCGATAAATTTCGCGCGGGTACGGGCAGACGCGACGAACGCGTCCCCGATCTTCTTCTGCGGGAGTCTGAGCGGAACGGCGGTTTCTTTAAGGTGCATACCGATCAGCGTGCCGCCGATATCAACGCCCGCGTCCGCTTGAATATGCTCCACCAAAACCGGATCGTCAAAGCGCGCGTAGGCGGTCGTCGCACTGCTCCCACCGGCTTTCGGCTGAGGAACCGCGTTCACGATCGGGATATTGTACTTTGTCGCCAGCTCTCTTTCGATCACCAAAGCGCGGTTGAGATGCTCACAGCATTGCGCCGCCAAAAAGATGCCTCTCTCCTTGAGCAGGTCAAAAAAGCCGTCATACACAGCCGCGGCAATGTCCATACTGGAATGGGTGCCGATGCGACTGCCGCCGACCTCACTGGTGGAACAGCCAAGCACGACAACGGAGCCCTCATGTAATTTCGCCGCTTCAATCAGCTGAGTAAATACGGCGTTGGTATCTTTTGTAATCGTTTCCATCATACTATCAGATCCTATACTATATAATATGTATTCTATTTTACCAGATTATCGGGATCAAAAAATTCCGTAAAAGAAAATAACGGGTACCCTTTCGGATACCCGTCAAAAGATTCATTATTCAGCGTCTGCAGGAGCAGCTTCTTCGGCAACAGCCTCTTCTGTAGGAGCTTCCTCTGCAGGAGCCTCTTCAACAGGAGCGGGCTCTTCAGCGGGAGTCTCGTCCTCGAGATCACGGATCACGGGAGCAGCGTCGGGCTCAACTACAGCGACGACCTCATCCTCTTCCTCCTCGACAACGGGAGCAACAGGAGCAGCCTCGGGCAGCAGCGCACGGATAGACAGGCTGACACGCTTCTTCTCGAAGTCGATACCGGTGATCTTAGCCTCGACCTCATCGCCGATCGCAAGCTCGTCAGCGGGCTTCTCGATGCGCTTGTTGGAGATCTGAGAGATATGGATCAGACCGTCGATGCCGGGGATGATGTTCGCGAAAGCACCGAACGCGGTCAAACCGACGATCTTTGCCTTGACGACAGTGCCGACAGGATAATCCTTCTCGAGGATGACCCACGGATTGTCCTCAGTCTTCTTGTAACCGAGAGAGATCTTCTTGGTCTCAGTGTTGATGTCCTTGATGTATACCTCAACGGTATCGCCAACATTGACGACCTCGCTCGGATGCTTGATGCGCAGCCAGGACAGCTCGGAAATGTGGATCATGCCCGATACGCCGCCGAGGTCTACGAATGCGCCGTAAGAAGTCAGTGTGCGG
>CACWXE010000275.1 GCA_902764715.1 uncultured Ruminococcus sp.
CGAATCGGTGGCTTTCGGGCTTTTGCAGGATACCGTTTTTGATCGCTTCTGTCAGCGCTTCACCCTGTAAGCCTCTCAGGTCGAACTCTTGATCCGAGTGCAGGCAGGGTTTCAGCCTGCCGTCCGCCGTGACGCGGATCTTGTTGCATGAGGGGCAAAAGCTGTTCGACATCGGACAGATCAGCCCGATGGTGCCCTTGTGATCGGGCAGGCGATAGACCCGCGCGACGCCGTTGATCCTGAGCAGCTCGGCGTTGTGCAGATACCCCTCAATCGCCGCGGTCGTCATAAACCGACTGCTGTCCCAGTCCTTCGCGACGCCCAACGGCATCAGCTCGATGAAACGCACATGGATGGCGTGATCCTTGGTGAGGTTGATAAAATCATACAGCTCCTTGTCGTTGATGCCTTTGAGCAGTACGGTGTTGAGCTTGATGTTGTCAAAGCCCGCTTTTTGCGCCGCTTTGATACCGCAGAGCACATCTCTTGGATCGCCGCCGCGGGTGATACGGCTGAATGTTTCGGAGTTCATGCTGTCGAGGCTGATATTCAAGCGGTCAACGCCCGCGTCCTTCAACTCACTTGCCATCGTCGATAAGAAAGAACCGTTGGTCGTGATACCCAGCTCGATCCCGCTGTCGATCGCTTTGATGTTGCGGCACAGGGAAATGATCCCTTTCCTGACGAGCGGTTCACCGCCCGTTAAGCGAACCTTGCTGATACCCAGCTGATGCGCCGCGCGGACGATCTCGGTCATCTCCTCGATGCTGAGCATATCCGCGTGACTTTTCTTGCATACGCCCTCTTCCGGCATACAGTAGATACAGCGGTAATTGCACAGATCGGTGACGGATAGCCGTAGATATTGGATTGTTCTTCCGTAGCTGTCTTGCATGATCATTTCAGATCCTCATATTGTTTCTTTATCTGTTGATAGTAGATCCCGGAATCGACTGTTTCCTGAGTGACGCCGTCCGTGATGGGAGAGACCTCGGCGCATAGCTGCCACACCTCGTCGATATCGTGCGATACCATGATCGTTTCACCGCCGAACTCCCCGATGATATCACGAATATAGGGGATCAGCTGATATTTGAGCAGGGTGTCGAGTGAGGAAAATGGTTCGTCCAGCAGCAGTACCTCGGGTGATGAGGCAAAAATCCGCGCTAAGGCGACACGCTGTTTTTCACCGCCCGAAAGGCTGTCGGGACGGCGGCTCTCCAGTCCGCTGAGCCTGAATCGTTCGATCAGCTCATGCAGCTTTTGTTCACGCTCTGTTTTTGGCAGTTTTCGCATCCCCGCCGCGATATTGCCGCTGACGGTCATATTCGGAAACAAGGCGTATTCCTGGAACAGATAGCCGACCCTGCGCTTTTGCGGCGGCAGGTCGATGCGCTTTTCACTGTCGAACAGAACTCTGTCATTTAATTGTATCACACCTCTGTCGGGCTTTTCAATACCGGAGATACATTTGAGCGTCATGCTTTTACCCGCGCCGGACGCGCCGAATAGGGCGAGAGTATTGTGATCGCATCGGAATCTCGCTTTGAGCGTAAAGCGGTCAAGGCGCTTTTCGATATCCACATACAGCATTACGAGCGCCTCCTTTGCGGCTTTTCGAGCAGATTGATGACTAACAGGACAACGGCGGAGATCGCGATGTTGATCAGCACCCATTTGATCGCCAGTTCATCGTTGCCGGTGCGCCAGAGCTGATAGACAGCGGTGGACACGGTGGCGGTCTTGCCGGGCGTGTAGCCCGCGATCATGGAGGTCGCGCCGTATTCGCCCAGTGCTCTCGCGAAGGACAGGACAACGCCCGCGATGATCCCCTGCTTGCAGTAGGGGATTCGGATGCGCCAGAAGATGTAGGTGTTGGAGAGTCCAAGCGTCCTGCCCGCGTCGGCAAGATTCTCATCGAATCGCTCAAACGCGCCGCGTGCCGTGCGGTACATCAGCGGGAAAACGATGACGGATACGGCGAAGATCGCCGACCACCACTGCATGGTCAGTCGGATATCCCAGTTTTCCAAAAAGAATTCTCCGACAGGGCGTTTGGGGCCCAGCACGAGCAGTAACAGATAACCCACCACCGTTGGCGGCAAAACCAACGGCAGTGTGAAGATGACGTCCAGTATTCCTTTCAAGACGCGGGGGAGTTTTGCGATGTAATACGCCGCCGCGATCCCGAGCAATAAGACGATGATCGCCGCGATCGCCGCGATCCTGAGGGAATTGTAGAGGGGATATAAGTCCATGATGACTCCTGAAACAT
>CACWXE010000276.1 GCA_902764715.1 uncultured Ruminococcus sp.
AACGATCCGGTCCCCGCTGGCGCCGAACTTTTTATCCTCCATGATTTCCCGCACGGCGCCGCAGGCTTCCTCCCGGGTCATGGCCACGGTGACGCCCTTGCCCAGGGCCAGGCCGTCCGCCTTCACCACCGTGGGCACCGGCGCCGTCTCCAGGTACTTCAGCGCCTCCTCCGGGGAGGTGAATACCTCATAGGACGCCGTGGGAATTCCGTATTTCTTCATCAGCTCCTTGGAGAACACCTTGCTGCCCTCGATGACGGCGGCTTTCTTCCGGGGGCCGAAGCAGGGAACCCCGGCAGCTTCCAGCTGGTCCACGCAGCCCAGCACCAGGGGATCATCCGGCGCCACCACCGCGTAATCCACGGCGTTTTCCTTGGCGAAGCGGACGATGCCCTCCAGGTCCTTGGCGCCGATGTTGACACACTCTGCGTCGGCGGCGATACCGCCGTTACCCGGCAGGGCGTAGATCACATCGATCGCCTGATTCTCTTTTAACTTTTTGATGATGGCGTGCTCGCGTCCGCCGCCGCCAACGACTAATACTTTCATAAAAACTCTCCTGCTGTCATCTAACGCCGAAATCGGCTTATTCTGTTAATTCTCCTTTGAGCCCATCCAACCATACTGCGGCTCCGTCGCGTATAAGCCCTTGAAGCCGAGTTCTTTGGAATCGTTTCCGATCCTTCCCAGACGTGCCCATGACTGATATCCGGAGGGGAGCTCATCCCATGGCGCATCTGCGGTATAGGCATTGATCACCTTGGTGCCTCGATCCAGACCATATGCTTCGGTATATACACGGCGCTGTCTGGCGTTTGAGCCGACTTCAACGATCTCCTCCGTTCCGGGTTCGTTCTCATAGCTGATATCGCTCAGCTCAAAGGAATAGGTATAATCGTTCACCTTTTGCGGATTGCTGAACGTGCCGCTGAAATTGCAAAGGTATACGGTAGCGTCATAGCCGTCGCCTCTCTCTCCCATGTTGGAGTCGGAATAGGAACCGGTAAAGGTACCGTCACCGTTCAACTGAATGGTAGATCCCCATGCGCCGGCACCCGATGTGAAGATATACTTGCCGGCAAACAAACCGAAAACATCCGGCTTTTCTTCAACAGGCTTGGATGAGCTGATCTCACTGTCGGCTTCCGTAGGTTCGGCGTCATCCGTTTTTGCCCAGTCGGGAGCTTCCTCCAAATGACGGTACAGGGTCCAGTAGGATTTTCCGTCAATCTCCTGATAGGACATTTCGACATAAAGATCCTCCGAATTATCGGATTTGGTCATTGAGGTGCCGCCGATGGAGCGTTTCATCGCTATATAGTACTTCTCACCGTCATACTTTGCGGCAGTCAAATCAAAACTGTATCCCGGACCGCCGACGCCCATCAGAACATTGCACAAATAAGTCTTGCCGTCCTTCTCAAATTCATACATCTCATTGCTGTCGGATGCAAGCGCTTTGTTGACCGATTCGACTGCTTTGTCACTTGAGAGATGGAAGATGTTCTGCATGATCCACAAGACCTTTTCTTTTTCAAAGGCACAGTATCCGCTTTTGGAATACTTCCCCATCGGATCGGAATTGGTCTTCCATGAATCTATCGTATCCTCGCCGGGATAGCTATTGAAATCAACGCAGGTTGGGTGACCGGCAATATGTTCCGCCAGCTTCTCATCCGCGTTTTCAAAGTCAAATTCCCTTACCATGGTACCGTCGTCCTTTTTGACAACATAAGCAAAGTTGAATGTCTGCAAAAAGCTTATGAGCTCCTTTTGAGCCGGGATCTCGGACACGCTGATCTTCTCGGGCTTCGGCGCTGCAGTCGGCTTGATCGTTTTATCAGCCGTCGCATTGTTGTCGGTATCTGTGTCTTGCTCGGTATCAAATTTCTCCAGCGCTTTATCCGAACCGGTAGCAACGACATCGGGCTTGTCTCTGAAGATCTCTCCGATATCCTGATCATCGAGATCGGTCACGATGATCACCGTATCGTCGTTGTTGATATCCGTTATGAGCTGATCGTAGTTCTCTTTTGCAGTATCGGCATCCGACTCTACGCCCTTTTTGGAATAGGAATACTGATATGCTTCCGTATCCTTATCATAACTGCGGGTGTATGTCTCTAAGCGGCTGCCGTCCTTGGGCGAGATCCGATCGATACGAACGGTCTCTCCGTCAACGGTATAATAGTACAGAGCGCCGTCGGACTTGCGGTAAAACAGGCAGAATCTGCGTCCTGCGTCCGATGTATACTGCTTGACAGCGCCATCCTGA
>CACWXE010000277.1 GCA_902764715.1 uncultured Ruminococcus sp.
TGGCGCTGATTCGCGCGGGCAATGCGCGCAAGGGCGACGTGCTGGGCGTGGCGCGCGTGGCGGGCATCATGGCGGCAAAGAAAACCTCCGATAACATCCCGATGTGTCATCCGCTGATGCTCACCGGTGTAGACATCAACTTTGAATTGACCGAAACGGAGATCCATATCCATGCCGTTGTCAAATGCAAGGGCAATACAGGCGTTGAGATGGAGGCGCTGTCCGCTGTCAGCACCGCCGCGCTGACGATCTATGATATGTGCAAGGCGGTACAGCGGGATATCGAGATACAAAACATCCGTCTATGTTACAAAAGCGGCGGAAAAAGCGGGGTGTATGAACGATGAAAGGGATCGTCACGGCGACCTGTATCAGTGAAAAAAAGGGTACCCGTAAGCACCCTGTCCCCTCGATCACCTTACTGGAAAACTGCGGGATCATCGGCGACGCTCACGCGGTGACTGCCGATACACCCATTCTTTACCGTCACCGACAGGTCAGCCTGCTCGCCGAAGAGAGCGTCGATAAAATGCGCGTGCTCGGCATGGAGCTGAATCCCGGCGACTTTGCAGAAAACATCCTCACCAAGGGCATTGAGCTGAAAAGCCTGCCGATCGGTACGATATTGACAATCGGCGGCGCGGAATTAGAGGTCACCCAGATCGGCAAAGAATGTCACAACGACTGCGAGATCAAGAAGCTCACCGGCAAATGCGTCATGCCCACCGAGGGCATCTTTGCCATCGTCCGCAAGGGCGGTACCATCAATCCCGGTAATCCTATCACAACCTTATAAAGAATTGTAGGGTACGGCGCTTGTCGACGTACCGTTAATTACCGACATAATAAGAGGCTATTTATGAAACTCATCAAAACAACCGAAGCCGTCGGGCAGGTTCTGTGTCACGATATGACGCAGATCATCCCCGGCAAATACAAGGGCGCGCGCTTTCGCAAGGGGCACGTCGTCACCGAAGCGGATATCCCCGTCCTGCTGAGCATGGGCAAAGAAAACCTCTATATCTTTGAGATGGATGAAAATAAGCTGCACGAGAATGACGCGGCGGAGATCCTGTGTCAGCTCTGCAAGGGCGACAATATCAGCCGCGGTGAGGTCAAAGAGGGCAAGATCGAGCTATCCTCCGAGATCGATGGTCTCTTTACCATTGACAGGGAGAGCTTGAGCGCTGTTAATTCTATAGAAGAATTAATGATCGCCACCAGAAAGGGCTTTACCGCTGTCCGCAAGGGCGATAAGCTCGCGGGTACACGCGTCATCCCGCTTGTCATCGAGAAAGAGAAGCTCAACCGCGCCAAGTCGATCGTCGGCAATAAATCTATCATGAGCGTCCTGCCCTATACACGTAAGACCGCCGCCGTCATCACGACAGGCAGCGAGGTGTTCCACGGCAGGATCGAGGACAAGTTCACACCCGTATTGATCGAAAAGCTACGCGCGTTTGACGTCACCGTCACCGAGCATCTGACCGTGGACGACGGAATTGATGATATCGTAGAGGCGATCAACGCCGTCAAAGGCAAGGCGGATATGATCCTTTGCACAGGCGGCATGAGCGTCGACCCTGATGACCGCACACCCGGCGCGATCAAGGCAAGCGGCGCGGATATCGTCACCTACGGCGCACCGGTACTCCCCGGCGCCATGTTCCTCTTAGGCTATTTTGAGGACGGCACACCGATCATGGGCTTACCAGGCTGTGTGATGTACGCCAAAGCGACCGTATTTGATCTGGTTCTGCCCCGTGTCATTGCGGATGTAAAGCTGAGCAAAGCGGATTTCGTCAGCTACGGCGAAGGTGGATTATGCCTTGGGTGTGACATTTGCACCTATCCGCACTGTCCGTTCGGGAAATAAACAGCCCATTTCCCGGATTATGGGGAGAGGAGGAACCGCGATACGAGGACACAGCCCGCAAATGAATAGTCATTGCGAGGAGGGCGACCGAGCCCGACGTGGCAATCTCAACCGCTGTTACTCGTCATTGCGAGGGAACTTGTGACCGTGGCAATCTCAACCTTAACCGATGTGGGCTTCGCAACGACACCGTTATTGTTACGTCGATTGATTCGGCGGTTACTCAAGGGGAAGGCAACAAGGAGAAATCATCATGTACACAGCAACCGTCATCACGATCAGCGACAGAGCCGCAAACGGAATATATCAGGATAAAAGCGGTCCCATGATCACGGAACTGCTCAAAGAGCAGGGTTATCAGGTGCTTGATCGTATTATCATCCCCGACGAGAAA
>CACWXE010000278.1 GCA_902764715.1 uncultured Ruminococcus sp.
CAGAATGTGCTGGATAACAGCGGCAACGATATGGAATATCGGATGCAAAAGCTCAAATCCCGTTATGATCTGAACAATCCGCAGGACAAGCTGAATTATCTCAATGAGGGCGTCAAGCTGCTCTGCGAGTTGGACAACCCCATGGAGCGCGATATCTACGCCTCGCGGCTGAGCGACGAGACCGACGTTTCCAAAGCCTCGATCCTCGAGCAGGTGAAGCAGGGGATGCGCCGCAAAGAGCGCTATCGCCGCAAAAATGAATTCTCTCAGCTGCAAAAGGATATCTCGGCGCGGGATGACAGGATCAATCCGCAGCACGCGTCCAATCTGCGTGCCGTATCCGCGGAGGAGAATCTGATCGCTTTTTTGGTCAATAATCCCGATAAGCTGGTTTATATCCACGAAAAACTCCGACCGGAGGATTTTACCACGGATTTCAACCGAAATCTGTTTGAATATTTCTCTGTGAGAATTATAAAACAACAAGACCCGATGACGGCGCTGTCGATGGATTTTACCGCCGACGAGCAGGCTAAGATCGTGCGTATCGTCAATTCCGGCGCCGATCTGCCGCGCACTCAACAGGCGCTGGATGAATATATCGATATCATTCTCGATGAAAAGGCAAAGCCGACCGAGAGTGATATCCGCAACAGTACACATGACGAGTTCACCAATCTGTTTTCTCGTCTGAAGGATAAACACGAGTGACCGAACTTCGGTCAAAGGATCACGGAGCGCAAGCTCCATGCAACGTTTATGATAGAAAGGATGATACCCGATGTCCGCAGCAACAGATAAGAAGAGCCTTTTAAAGGAATTGACCGATCTTGCCAAGACCAAGGGAAATATTACCAACAAAGATATCCTCGACGCGATCGGCGAGATGGATATCGACCCCGAACAGCTTGAAAAACTCTATGATTCTCTGGAATCAGCCGGTATCGAGATCGTAGAGACCGACCTCGAAGAGGATCTGAATATCGACAACCTCAATATTAGCGGCAACGTCAAGGATGACGATACGGCTACTGAATCGTCTACCGTCGAAGCGGCGGATAATATCTCCATCGACGACCCGGTCAAGGTCTATCTCAAAGAGATCGGCCGCGTACCGCTGCTCACTCCCGAAGAGGAGGTCGAGCTCGCGATCAAGATCTCCGAGGGCGACGTCAATGCGAAAAAGCGCCTGTCGGAGGCGAACCTGCGACTGGTCGTCAGTATCGCGAAGCGTTATCTCGGACGCGGTATGCACTTCCTCGATCTGATCCAGGAGGGCAACCTCGGTCTGATCAAGGCAGTCGAAAAGTTCGATTATACCAAGGGCTTCAAGTTCTCTACCTATGCGACATGGTGGATCCGTCAGGCGATCACCCGCGCTATCGCGGATCAGGCGCGTACCATCCGAATCCCTGTCCATATGGTCGAGACCATCAATAAGGTCAAAAAGGTTTCTTCTCAGCTGCTCCATCAAAACGGCAGAGAGCCCTCCGCCGATGAAATCGCCGAAGAGCTGAATATGCCTGTCGATAAGGTGCGCGAGATCATGCGCGTGGCACAGGAGCCTGTTTCTCTCGAGACCCCGATCGGTGAGGAGGAGGACAGCCATCTGGGCGATTTCATCCCCGATGACGACGCCCCCGCGCCTGCCGACGCCGCATCCCATACCATGCTGCGTGAACAGCTCATGGAGGTGCTCGACACCCTGACCCCCCGTGAGGAAAAGGTGTTGAGACTGCGTTTCGGTTTGGAGGACGGCAGAAGCCGTACCCTCGAAGAGGTCGGCAAGGAGTTCAACGTCACCCGTGAGCGTATCCGCCAGATCGAGGCGAAGGCGCTCAGAAAGCTCCGTCATCCGTCCCGCTCCAAAAAGCTCAAGGACTTCTTAGACTGAGCCTATGACGTATGAAGAATGCGGCGCGCTCCTTGATGAGATCGCCGAGACCCTTCCGCAGGAGCTGTACCGTGAGCTCAACGGCGGTATCGTGCTGGAGGACGGCGTTCGTTACCACTGGTACGCGCAGAACAACGATCTTTACATACTCGGCGTGTATGTCCGCGATAATCTGGGCAAGTCCATCAAGATCTATTACGGCAGTATCATCCGTGTCTACCGCAATAAAACGCTTGAGGAATACCGCGAGATCCTCAAAAGAGTGTTGGTGCATGAACTAAAGCATCATAACGAATATCTCGCCGGCGCCGACGATCTCGAGTATTACGATGATGAACAGATCAG
>CACWXE010000279.1 GCA_902764715.1 uncultured Ruminococcus sp.
ATTCTGTTCTCTCCACACCTCTTCCAGATCAATAAACGTCTTTTTGATATCTTCCTTACGTTCGATCACGATCGCCCCCAACAGCGCGTTGATGATCGCGTCAACGGTCTTTTTGAAATCCTCACGCGATACCTCGTCGATGGTACGGCGGATCTTGTCGATGTCCTGATTCAGAACGCTCTCGACGACGTCGGAATCACCGATACGACCGGTGGTCACCTCGATGCGCTGGACGGAATTCAGCTTGTCGCGGATCATTTCCTGCATCGCCTTTTGCAGATACGGAAAGCCGTCATATCCGATCTGGGTCGCAAAGCGCACGACCGTACTCTCGGATACGCCGACCTCCTCGCCTAACTTGGCGGCGGTCATGAACGCGGCGGAGTCATAATGCTCCTCGATATAATCAGCGATCTTGCGCTGACCTTTGGAAAAATCCTTGCGGGACAAATCGATTCTGACTAATAGATTTGATAACATTGTCATCACACTCCTCTGACATCCGATCCGGGATAAAGAAGGACCTTAAAGATCGAACGCCGACACTTTCATTTTATCATATAATCCTGCAAAATACAATGTTATAATCTACAAAATACAGAAAAAATGAAGTATACTATTCGTGTGGTTTCAAAATTCGAGGTCATTCACCGTCATTTCTCTCCAGCGGGATCCGTTGATACACCTCCGCGACCTTATCCCGCATCCACAGCGCGGGTGTGATACGCAGTGAGTAGCCAAAGCCGCAGTCACACGCCCAATCAAAGGGTTTTGCCTGCGGGAGTCCGTATACCGCCAGCAGGATATTCATCACGCCGCCGTGAGTGATGATCGCCGCGTCGGTCGTGCCGGTCTGCATCAGACCGTTGACGATGCTTTCAAACATCACACAGATCCTGCGGGTAAAATCGGCGGTGCTCTCCCCTCTCGGCGGCTTCACCTCATTATCGCCCGCAAGCCATTTGGCAAAATCAGGATCGCCCTTGAGCTCATCGGCGGTATGATTCTCCCATTCGCCGAAGTGACATTCCATCAGCTGATCGATCGTCAGCGGCGTGATATAGGGATACAAAATCTTGGCGGTCTGGGTACAGCGCTTTAAGGGCGAAGTGAACACGACTTTCGTGTAGGGATAATCCATGGCGGCATCCAACTTACTTAAAGCTGCTTTCCCTTCTTCTGACAAGGGAACGTCGGTCGTGCCGATATACCTTCCCTGCAAGGTTGGACTGATCGCGCCGTGGCGAATAAAATGGATATAATAGGATTGCATTTTTGCCTCCGTACTTTACAAATGGTAATAAATATATTATACTGATAGTATAAACTGATAAACAGATCACACTCGGAAAGGTCGATACCATGAACAAGGATTTTTCACGTAATCTGACATTCTTAAGGAAAGAAAAGAAGCTCACGCAAAAACAGGCAGCTCAGGAGCTGGGCGTGTCTCAGGCGTTGTTATCGCATTACGAAAAAGGGATCAGGGAATGCGGTCTGGATTTTCTTGTCAAAGCGGCAGATTATTATAACGTCAGCTGTGATTATCTGCTCGGAAGAACAGCAGATCGTGATTACGAGATCAACGAACCTGTCATTGAGAGATCCGCACGCAAGCAAAGCGCGGCGCAGGTGGTCAACCGCAGATTGATCGCCAACATGGTCAACGTCATCTATGACTTCGCCGCCACCGCCAAGAACCGCAAGCTCGACAGAACCATCAACAATTATTTCATGATCATGCTGTACCGCGTTTTCAGAAGATTGTATTCGGCGAATCGGAAGAATCCGACCGAGCTCTTCACCGTACCCAAGGAGGTTTACAGCGGATACGCATACGCGGTCATGGACAAGTATTACACTGATATCGGGAGCATGACCGACAAAGACAGTGCCGGATATCTGACCGCGTTTGAGAAACTTTCGGCTTCTCCGGATCAGCTGGCGGATGATTATCCCGATACCGCGGGCGAGATCTTCAATGTCATCCAGCAGGCGGAAAACAGCATCCACAAGCTGAAATTATAAAACAGAATATCCGATAAAAATCAACAGGTGGGTAGCATATTACCCACCTGTTATTTCTTAGGATGAAGGGAATTTAATTTGAAGATGAACTTGTCTTTTGCTTACCTAACGAAACCTTCAGCGTGACCTCGGAGCCGGATTCGATCTTATCGCCGGCACTGTGTCCGTCGATACCGATAACCTTTCCCTCG
>CACWXE010000280.1 GCA_902764715.1 uncultured Ruminococcus sp.
CGTTCTTCGGCTTGTTTCCTATGCCTTGCTTTGTGTATGCCCAAATAATCTCATCTTTTTTCATTTTAGGGCTTGACTTTTATTTGCAAGACTCCTGTTATCAAGTCCATTATAGCACGGAAACCGCCTTTCGGCAACGAAGAATCCTGTAGCGAACTGGTTTCGGAAAATTGTAGGGTACGGCGGACACGCGTGTCCAAATGCCGTACCGCAGCAGGGCATCGGTCAAAAAACGATGTCCGTTGAGAAGATATACGTTTTGTAGGGTACGGCGCTTGTCGACGTACCGCAGCGGAACGTTAGGTAACAAATCCTAACGATCGAGGATACGAAGCATTTCCGTAGGGACGAGCAATGCTCGTCCGCATGTCAGAAACGTTTCGATCCTATCTTTTGCTTTCGATCAATGAATCGTCCGTCATCCTCGGTACGTCATAAATGCCGTACCCTACGGAGTAATTGATCTGCTTCGCATATTCCATCCATTTATCGGAAAGGTTGCGGGAGGAGCAAGCCCCTCCCCTACGATAAGCGTTATATAACGAAAGCGGACAGCAGAAACGCTGTCCGCTCGTACAAGGGAAGAATCTAACGGAGCTTCTCCCCTGTCTTTCGATCAGTTAAGATCGGATAATCTCGTCCTTATCTTGCGATAATCGAGATTAATGCGGCAGTGAAAACGCAGTTCCACAGCCTTACAATGACAATTATTTATTCGCCGGATGTCGGAACCAGCAGGCCGTATTTGCCGTCATCACGCAGATAGACGACGTTGACCTCGTTGGTATCCGCGTTAGTGAACATATAGAACTTGTGACCGACCATGTTCATCTGCAGGATCGCCTCATCCACTGAGATCGGCTTGACGGGGATCTCCTTGGTGCGGACGATGGTGTAATCCTCTTCCTCGATCTCCGGCTCTTCCGCGGGAGCGACCAGCTCCTCGAGAGAGCCTTTTCTGAGGCGTTTCTCCAGCTTCGACTTATTCTTTCTCAACTGACGACCGAGGACGTCGATACACTTATCTACAGCGTCATTCATCTCAGGCATTGTCTTTTCAGCTCTGTAAACCATCGACTTGTCACGGATCGTGATCTCAACGGTCTGAGAGTTTTTGTCAACGGTGGCGACCACAAACGCCTGAGCCTCATCGGAGAAGATCTTGTCGAATTTTGAAAGTTTCTTCTCGACTCTCTGTTTGAAGTTGTCCCTAAGATTACACTTGCGTTCGGTGTAGGTAATCTTCATAATAATGCCTCCCAGCAATAATTTATTTACGACCGCCGCCGTTCCCGCGTCGGGAATAGCCGCGGCTCTCGCCACGTTTAAGGTCGGACATCTTATCCTCGGAGGTGCGCTTGAACTTGCTCATCATGTCCTCAAAGGATCCGCCCGACGAAGAGCTCTGCCACTCAAAGTCGCCCGGAGAGGTGACCGGAGGCGCGGGCTCATATTTCTTTCTCTGCTTTTGGGGTTCACGCATACGCGGCTTGCCTTTCGCCGCGGGCTTTTTGCTTGCGTCAGCTTTTTCCAGCTGTTTCATCGACAGCGCGACCTTGCCGTCATCGGCGACGGAGATCACCTTGACCGTCACAGCCTGTCCGATCTTGAGGACGGATTTGATGTCCTCGATATAGGAGCGGGATATCTCAGAGATATGGATCATCCCGCGAGAACCATCTTCGGTCTCGACAAACGCGCCGAAGTTAGTGATGCCTGTTACCTTCCCGTTTACGATTTCGCCTACACTCAATGCCATTCAGTTGTTTTCCCCTTAACTCTTTACTGTGCCAAGGCCCCTCAGCCTTGATGAAGTGATAAATGCTTAGTCACCGGCTACGTTGACAAATACACGCTCGCCCTCTTTGATATAATCAAGATCATCGCGGGCGATCTGCTCCGCCAAAGCGGAAAAGTCAGAATCCGTGCCGGTGGAATTATACAATTTTTGGATATCCTCGTTTTTGATCTCCTGTACCGTGATCTGCTCCTTGAGCTCATCCAGCTCCGCCTGACGTTCGCGGATCTGTGAGCGGATGCCGATAATCGATACCATGGAGTAAATCAAAAACGCTACCGCAACCAAAGAGATCACGACGATCACAGGGCGGGACAGAAATCTTCTACCCTCGCTCTGCGGCTCTTCTGCGCTGTCGCGTTTTCGCTTTGACGCGGTATGCGGTTTTTTTGTTTCTTTTTTGCTCATGATATTTAT
>CACWXE010000281.1 GCA_902764715.1 uncultured Ruminococcus sp.
CCGAATCATGTACATATGCTGATCGTTGTCAGCCCGCCGCCCGAAACGGAACAAGATAATACCGCACGGGTCTCCTATTTCGGTACGTCGCAAGCGCCGTACCCTACGGAGAAGCAGGTTCATAAAGTCACCCTATTCGGTAACGGTAACAGAGCGAATGAAATCATCCCGAAATTCATTTCATTATTCAAAAGATACTGCAATCACGAGATCGGATATAACATCTGGCAAAGACGGTACTACGACCATGTGATACGAAGCTATCGGGAATATGTTAACGCGTACACCTACATCGACAACAATCCTGCCCGATGGTCTGAGGATGAATACTACCAATAACAAACCACCTGCTCGATCGAACAGGTGGTTTTATTTCTCTATCGGAATTATTATTGCGTTACTTTGTCATGAACAGCACGCCGAGGGTACGGGGGCCGCAATGACTGGAAATGGTGCATGACGCGCGGGTGATGTGGATCTCCTTGAAGATATTCTTCGCCCTGACAGCTTCGACAACCGCGTTGACCTCCTCGGCGTCCATACCCGCATGGGTGACGAACACACGGTCGGGATCGATGTTGTCATACTTATTGATGGTGTCCTCCATATACTGGAGCAAAACCTTATCATATTTGCCGCGATACTTTTTGCCGACGCCCATCGAACCGCCGTCATCATTGCGGACATCGATCGAGGGTTTGAGGCTGAGCAAATTCGCACCCAGCATGGCGATCGCGGAGCATCTGCCGCCCGCATGGAGGAAATCGAGGCGGTCGAGCACAAAGGACGCGTGCGACTTGGGCACCATCGCGGTGACCTTCTCGGCGATCTCCTGTGCGGATAAGCCCTGATCGCGCAGTTCACACGCCTTGATGACCAACAGACCCGAACCGGTGGAAAGGTTCTGGGTATCGACCGAAAAGACCCTGCCGGGGAATTCCTGCGACGCGAGCACGCTACTCTGATGGGTCACGCTCAGCTTGGAGCCGAGGCTGAAATGCACCACGTCGCAGCCCTGATCGATGAACTGCTTGAAGAAATCGGTATACTCACCGACGCTGCCCGCGGTGGTATGCGGCAGCTCCTTTGTCTGATAAAAGATCTCATACAGCTCCTCGGGGGTGATGTTCACCCAGTCCTCATAGCTTTTACCGCCGATGACGATATGCAGCGGGATGGTAGTAACGACGTAGCGCTGTTCCAGATCCTTGTTCAGGTCGCATGTGATATCCGATGTGATGATAACCTTGTTGCTCATATTCTGCCCCCTGTGCGGTATTTCGATAAAATCCGCAAATAATCATTGTAACTCATTTCATTCGATGGTATACTGATATTGAATGATCGAATCGTTCTGATCCGACAGCAAATGAATATCGATCCCCAATCTATAATATTATACATCCTAAGCGTAAAAAAATCAAGTGCGAGGTATCACCATGATTAAAAGATTCTGTTATGACCCCATCATCACCACCGGAGCCGTCGTCAAAGACCTCCCCTACTCTGACGGATCACCCGAACCGTTCACCGTGACCGAAAGCGGTTTCACTCTGGATATGGACGCCAAGACCCGCGTCTACGGACTCGGCGAGACCATGCGCGGCATCAACAAGCGCGGATGGATCTATGAGAGCCGATGCACCGACGAGCCATGCCATACCGAGGACAAGCGCTCTGTCTACGGCGCGCACAACTTCATCCTGATCGACGGAAAGGAGCAGATCGGCGCGTTCTTCGACCTGCCCGGCAGGATCACCTACGATATCGGCTATACCGACAGCGACATCATCACCATCACGCCCGAGAATTTCGCGCTCGACCTGTACATCATCACGGGCGACAGCCTGAAAGCGATCGTCAGCGAATTTCGCGCATTGATCGGCAAGAGCTATCTGCCGCCGAAGTGGGCGTTCGGTTACGGACAGAGCCGGTGGGGCTATGTGACCGAGGATGACATCCGCCGCTGCGCCGATGAATACCAAAAAGCAAACATCCCGCTGGACATGCTGTACCTCGATATCGACTATATGGACAGCTTCAAGGACTTCACCGTTCATCCCGAACGCTTCCCCGACCTCAAGGCTTTTGCCGCCGAGATGAAGGAGCGCGGGATCAGGCTGATCCCCATCATCGACGCCGCCGTCAAAAAGGAAGAGGGCTACAGCGTCTATGACGAGGGACATGAAAA
>CACWXE010000282.1 GCA_902764715.1 uncultured Ruminococcus sp.
TCATTGTCGATCTCGATACCGGTGTATTTATCGACATACGCCTTGTCAAAGCTGAGCTCGACCTCGGGATAATGATAGGAGTATTCATCGGTCAGGGAGGATACGATCTTCACGCCGTTGTCCCAGTGCTTGATCAGGAACACAAAGCGCGCGATCGCCGCGGTGGTCAGCTCGGGGTCGAGCGACTTCTCATAGCGCATGGAAGCGTCGGTGCGGTGGCTGAGTCTGACGGTGGATTTGCGGATAGAAGCCGCGTCAAAGGTCGCGGATTCGAGGGTGAGGGTGTTGGTATCCTCTACGATCTCACTGTCCAGACCGCCCATGATGCCCGCGATCGCGACAGGGGTATCATCGTCGCAGATCATCAGCGTTTCGGGGTCGATATGACGCTCCACGCCGTCGAGGGTGGTGAAGTCAAATTCATTCTCAAAGCGCTTGATGCGGATCTTCTCCACCTTGCGGGAGTCGAACGCGTGCATCGGCTGACCCATCTCGAGCATGAGATAGTTGGTCATGTCGGCGAGGAAGTTGATCGCGCGCATACCGCAGTAGAACAGACGGATACGCATATCGACAGGGCTGACACTGCGGGTGCAGTTCTCAAACTGCAAAGAAGAATAACGGTAGCACAGCGGATCCTCGATCTTCATGTCGACCTTGGGCAGTTCGTCGAACAGCGACAGATCATACTTGACGAGCTCTTTGAGCGGACGCTGCGCGATCGCGGCGAATTCACGCGCGATACCGTAGTGGCTCCACAGGTCGGGACGGTTGGTCAGACTCTTATTGTCGACCTCAAAGACGATGTCGTCGATGGCGTAGATCTCTTTGAGATCGGTACCGTTCTTGACGTCGTCGGTGATCTCCATGATGCCGGCGTGATCGTCGGAAATGCCGATCTCCTTTTCGGAGCAGCACATACCATAGCTCATATAGCCCGCAAGAGGTCTGGGCGCGATCTCAATCTTACCAATCTTGGCGCCGACCTTGGCGAAAGCGGTCTTCATGCCGACTCTGACATTCGGAGCGCCGCAGACGACGTCGACGAGCTCAGTATCGCCGATATCCACCTTCAGCAGATGGAGCTTCTTTGATTCGGGATGCTCCTCGACCGACTTGATCTCGGCGACAACGATACCGCTGATATCACTGCCCTTGAACTGTATGTCATTCTCTACCTCTGCGGTAGAAAGAGAAAACTGATTGATCAATTTCAGCTCGTCGAGTCCCGAAAGATCGACGAAATCCTTGATCCAATTCATTGATAAAAACATAGCGCGCCCTCCTTACTTATCATCCGTGAACTGGGACATCACCTTGAGTGAGCCGGAGTTGAGATCACGGATATCCTTGATGCCGTACTTCATCATTGCGAGACGGGTCAAGCCCAGACCGAACGCGAAGCCGGTGTATTTTTCGGGGTCGATACCGCCCTCTTTGAGCACCTCGGGGTGGATCATGCCGCAGGGGCACAGCTCCAGCCAGCCGGAGTGATTGCAGGAGGGACAGCCTGTCTCACCGCCGCAGATCAGGCAGGAGATATCCAGCTCAAAGCCGGGTTCGACGAACGGGAAGAATCCGGGACGCAGGCGCACCTTGACGTCCTTCTGGAATACCTCGCTGAGCATGGTTTTCATAAAGTAGATCAGGTTGGAGATGGAGATATCCTTGTCCACCATCACGCCTTCCATCTGGAAGAAGGTGTTCTCATGGGTCGCGTCGGTCGCTTCATTTCTAAAGCATCTGCCCGGGAAGATCGCGCGGATCGGCATACCGTTCTCCATGAGCTGTTTGCCGTATTTTTTGAGGATCGCGTTCTGCGCGGCGGAGGTCTGGGATTTCAGCAGCTCGCCGTTCTCCAGATAATAGGTATCCTGCATATCGCGCGCGGGGTGGTTCTTGGGCACGTTGACCGCCTCAAAGCACTCGTAGTCGGTGACGACCTCGGGATAATCCTCCACGTTGAAGCCCATCGTGGTGAAGATGCGCTCACACTCGCGCTGTACCAGCGTGATGGGATGATAGGAGCCTCTGTCCTCTTTGGTGGGGATGGTAAGGTCGAATTCGGGAGTCGCGTCGATCTCCGCTTGGATCTCGAGCTCCTTGAGCTCCTCGGCACGCTGCGCGATACGCTGCGCCGCCTCCTGCTTCAACGCGTTGACCTGCTGACCGAACTCCTTCTTCGCCT
>CACWXE010000283.1 GCA_902764715.1 uncultured Ruminococcus sp.
GATCCCTCCCCCGTCTAGGAAGAACACGCGGTCGGCGATCGCGCGGGCAAAGTTCATCTCGTGGGTCACGATCAGCATGGTGCTGCCGTTTTTGGCAAGCTCCAGCATCGTATCGAGCACCTCACGCACCATCTCGGGGTCGAGCGCTGCCGTTACCTCGTCAAACAGCATGATCTCAGGATGCATACACAGCGCTCGGACGATCGCGACACGCTGCTTCTGACCGCCGGAGAGCTGACGCGGATAACTATCCTTTTTATCAAGCAATCCGACGCGCTCCAGAAGCTGTTCGGCTTCCTCAGTGACCTCGTCTTTGCTGCGCTTCTGCACCTTCATTGGCGCAAGTATGATATTCTGCAAAACGGTCTTATGAGGAAACAGCTCATAGTTCTGGAATACCATACCGATCTTCTGACGGATCTGAGCGATATTGCGGCTGTTGCCGTCGATCAGTTCGCCGTCAAGACGAATCTCGCCGCCTTGGATCGGCTCGAGCGCATTGATACATCTGAGCAGGGTCGACTTGCCGCAGCCGGAGGGACCGATGATGACAATGACCTCGCCCTTATGGACGTCAAGGCTCAGTCCGTTGAGAATCAGGTTATCGCCGTAGGACTTATTTATATTGTTAATGGTCAAAACCGTATCTGCCATGATCAGTTACTCCATTTCTTTTCCAGATGCGAAGCGAGCAGGCTGATCGGCCAGCACACCGCAAAGTACAGGACAAATATGACGAAAAACAGTCCGAACGCCGCGTTGGGGGACGCGACGCGGTTCGCGTCGATGATCTGACGCGCGACCTTCGTCGCCTCGACCACCTCGATCATCACGATCAGCGGCGTGGTCTTGATCATCCTCGTGACGAGGTTGATGGACAACGGCACCAGACGGCGAATCGTCTGGGGGATGACAATACTGAAATAGGTCTGGGAACGGTTCATTCCCAGCGCGTAGGCGCTCTCATATTGGTGTTTCGGAATGCTCTGTAAGGCGCCGCGGACGAGGTCGCCCATCTCGGCGGTGCCCCAGAAGGTGAATACGATGACTGCGGCGAATTCAGGTTCAAATTTCAGCCCGATCAGCCGTGCCGAGCCGTAGTAGACGATGAACAGCAGCACCAGCTGCGGCATGATCCGCACGATCTCCAGATAGACGCGGCAGATCGCCTTTGTCACTGGGTTTTTGAACGTCATGACGACGCCGAGCAAAATTCCCAGAACGATGGATAATGCGACGGAGATCAGGCTGATTTTCAGCGTGACCCACATGCCGCCGAGCAATCGCGTGAAATTCGTGCCCTTGAATAATACGTCGAAGCCGAGATCAGTTACCAAAGCTTGCATATCTCAGCCTCCTTTCGACAACAGAGCCGATGATCGACACCGGCAGGAGCACGATCAGATAAAAGACGACGACCAGAAACAGACTCTCGACCGTCGTACTGCTCACGGCGATCCTGTCCTTTGCCGTGAACATCAGCTCCAAGATGGAGATACAGGAAAAGACGCTCGTCTCTTTCAGAAGGAAGATCAAATTCGCGACGAAGGCGGGCACGGAGTAGGTCACCGCCTGCGGCAGAATGATGTGGAACATTGCCTGCCTGCGCGTCATGCCGAGGCTGAGCGCGGATTCCATCTGGATCGTGTCGACCGCCTCGATGCCGGAACGGAAGGTCTCGGCCATATAGGCGCCGCCCAACAGTCCCAAGCCGACGATGCCGCAGGTCAGCTCGTCTGTCACGATCCCGAAAAGCTTCGGGATGCCATAGTAGATGAAAAATAGCTGGATCAGCAGGGGCGTGTTCCGCAGAATCTCGATATAGATTTTAGCGATCGTTTTCAGTACCGGAACCTTGAAGTGAACGATCAAAGCCGTCACCAGCCCCAGAACGATCGAGATCAAGATGCCGAACCAGCCAGTATATAAGGTTATCAACAGACCGTCCTTATATAAAGGTAGATAGCTGACGATTACATCCCAGTTCACAACAACCCTTCTTTCCTGAGCCCGTTATCCGTTTGGGCAAAAAAATTAAGGGGAGCGCGTTACGCTCCCCTTAAGCTGACAGAAATCAACACTGTTTCAGAGCATAACGAACCATAGCACGATACATCATACCGCAC
>CACWXE010000284.1 GCA_902764715.1 uncultured Ruminococcus sp.
AGAACATGTTCATCATGCCGACGCCAGCACCGACAATACCAACATCATGATACCGCCATCGTTCAAGGTGGCGGTATCGTGGCAGAAAAACCATTGCTATTCTGAGAAGGGCATTACAGATTGTCATTGCGAGGAGGGCAACGCCCGACGTGGCAATCTCAACATTATCAATCAACCGCCATCATTTTAAGGTGGCGGTATCTCTAAGGCGGTCTTATGAAAAAACTACTATCCCTTTTACTATCAATAGCTGTTTTGCTGTGCTGTGCCGTGCCGTTTTGCGCGGATACGGTCTATCGCTACGGCGACTGGACGCTCGGCGTTGTGAGCGGCGCGGAGGATTACGCGTTTTCGATTCGCTCTTATGACGGGGAAGACGCGGTCGTGACCGCTCCTGCCGACTACGGCGGTTTTCCGATCGTCCGCATCGACGGTTATGCCTTCGCGACAAACACAAAGGTGCAGCAGGTGATCCTTACTGATCCGATCACCTCGATCGGCGCGGGCGCTTTTTCACAGTGCGGCAGCCTGACCGGGATCGTGATCCCGGACACCGTGACGCAGATCGCCGATGACGCGTTCCAAAACTGCGATCAGGTTGTGATCTACGGGCTTGCGGACAGCTATGCGATCACCTACGCGATCGAGCACAATATCGCGTATGTCGTGATAGACGCTTTGACCTATGTGCTGGGTGATGCGGACGGCGACGGCATGATCTCAGTGACGGACGCTACCCTGATCCAGCGCTTATTGTCCGGTATGCCGGTATCCGATCCCGACACCGTTGAACGAAACAGCGACGTCGACGGCGAGGGTCTCAGCATCACCGACGCGACATGGATCCGACGTTATATCGCAAGGGTGGACATCCCCTACGAAGTCGGCAAGGTGATCACAGTATATCCCGAATAACACAAAGGGCGCGATCTGATTCGGATCGTGCCTTTTTTCTCGCGCGCAAAATACGGTTTTATTATAAAAAATCACAGCTCACGACTGTTGCAATGGGTCGAATAGTGTGGTATCATATTTATGATTGTGTAGATACAATTTAAGATTTTTGGGATTTGTTGAGAAATAATGAGTTTCATTTGTGTCAACAAGCCCTTATTTCAATTCATTTTTAGGAGGAATCATCTGATGACGATCACAAAAACACAGGAAGGCACCAAGCTCACCGTTGCCATCGAAGGCGAACTGAACACCAACACCGCTCCCGAACTGGAAAAGGAATTTGAAACCTGCCTCGACGGGATCACCGAGCTGGTGATCGACGCCGAAAAAATGCTCTACATCTCCAGTGCCGGTCTGCGCGCGCTGTTCGGCGCCGCCGAGGTCATGCAGGAGAACGGCGAGATGTGCGTCATCAACGCGAACGATGAGGTCAAGAATATTTTTGATATCACAGGCTTCGTTGATATCATCGACGTAAAATGAAAACCTTTGAGATACCTGCCGAAAGGTCAAGGCTGAGCGAAGTCAACGACTTTGTCCTCGGTTTTGCGGAGGAACTCGGCTTTCATCACGCGGAGCTTTTTCAGTTGAAGGTCTGCACCGAGGAGATTTTCGTCAATGTCGCGAGCTACGCGTACGCGCCCGATACGGGGATGATCACCGTGACGGCTGACGGATGCGCCGACCCTCTGACGGCCACGTTTTCGTTCATCGACAGCGGCAAGCCCTTTGATCCGCTGGCTAAGCCCGATCCCGCTAAGGACCGTCCCTTGTCACAGGCGAAAAAGGGCGGTCTCGGGATCTTTATCACTAAGAAGCTGATGGACGAGGTAAGCTACGCGTATGAGGACGGAAAAAACATCCTGACGATCAGAAAAAACCATGTACCGACGGAGAACAGCCATGAGTAAAGTACCGAAGAAAAAAAGAAAAAAGCTGACTACCAAGGCGATCTTAGGGCTGATCTTCGTTCTCGCCTTCATCGTCGTTTTTGTCTGTATCGGCATTACATTGCGCTACATCGAGGTTTTTGATGACAGTCATTACGGCACCGCTTTTACGCTGACCCACACCGCGTCCCGGATCATTGACGGTGATAAGGCGCTCGGGTATCAAGAGACCGGACAAACGGACGACTACTATCAGCAGGTGCAGGAGTGCAGGAGTTCTTGAAGCTGCTGCAAACAGAGGGCGATCTGGATCGCACCTATGTTTTCATACCGTCGGAGAATGAGCGCGTCATCATATGGGATACCGACGCCGCCGACGGGAAGGCGCTCGGCACTCGTCAGCCGTTTGAGGGAGACTTCAAGGAAAGCGCGATGGCTTCTCTGTCCGGCGATACCGAGAAAAACAGTTACGTAGACGAGAATAACGACAAGCTGACCATCACCGCTTTCTCACCGCTGAGCGACAAAAACGGCAAATCGGTCGCGTTGGTCGCCGCGGAGTTCAAGGGCGAAAATCTCCTGATCAAGATCGTGGATTTCAACCTCGCCACGCTGATGATCGTACTCGTATCCAGTATCATCCCGATCCTGATCTACTACAGAAAGACCAAAAAAGGCGTGTTGATGCCGATCAAGCGGCTGAATTCCGCCGCGAAGGAAATGGTGGAGGATCTGGAGACCGAGAAGGTCATTTCCCCGGATATCCATACCGGCGACGAGATCGAGGAGTTATCCGATTCGTTTGAGCAGATGAATGTCGAGCTGCGCGATTATATCCGACAGCTCAGGGTCGCAACCGCCGAAAAAGAGCGGATCGGCGCGGAGCTGAATATGGCGAAGGATATCCAGGCGGCTCAGCTTCCGAACACATTCCCCGCGTTCCCCGACAGGGAGGATTTTGATATCTACGCGTCCATGACCCCGGCTAAGGAGGTCGGCGGCGATTTCTATGATTTCTTCCTCGTCGACGACGATCATCTGGCGATGGTGATCGCCGATGTTTCGGGCAAGGGGATCCCGGCGTCACTGTTCATGATGATCTCGAAGATCCTTGTCAAAAACCGCCTTAAGGCGGGCGACAGTCCTGCCGCGGCGCTGGAGAAGGTCAACAATCAGCTGATTGAGACCAACAACATCAAGCCCAAGCAGTTCGTCACCGTATGGCTTGCGGTACTGGAGCTTTCGACGGGTAGAGGAAAGGCGGCAAACGCCGGTCATGAGCACCCTGTTCTCAAGCGTGCCGACGGTGCGTATGAGCTCCTCGAGTACAGACATTCACCGCCCGTATCCCTGATCCGCGGACTCCGCTTCCGCGAGCATGATTTCGAGATGAAGCCGGGCGACAGGCTGTTCGTCTATACGGACGGCGTTGCCGAGGCGATGAACAGCGATCACGAGCTGTACGGCACAGAGCGCCTTCTCGAGGTTCTCAACAGCGATCCGAACGCTTCTCCGCAGCAGGTGCTGGAGAACGTCACCAACGGTATCGACGCGTTTGTCGGAGACGCCGAGCAGTTTGACGATATCACGATGCTCAGCTTTTTGTACCGCGGCGCTGACGGTGACAACACCGATACCGTATAACAACCCATACACAGAAAATTCCGGGAG
>CACWXE010000285.1 GCA_902764715.1 uncultured Ruminococcus sp.
GTGATTATTCAGCGATGATCTGTTCTTTCCTTTACCCTCGTCAGAGGAGTTGAAACTATTTTATCAAAGCAACTGGAATCTGTCATTGCGAGGCTCGCACGAGCCGTGGCAATCTCAACTGAAAAAAGACCCGCCGATCATGGCGGGTCTTTCTCATCAATTATGCTTTAACATCAGCCTTACAGCTTTGCCATATCCTCTTCGGTGACAAGGCTGATACCGTGCTCGGTCAGGATCTTCTCCGCGGTGTCATTATCCTCGACGCGGAGTACCACATACGCGAACTTCTTGGAAACGGTGATGAACGCGTACATATACTCGATGTTGATGTTGTTGTCCGCTAAGATCTTGACGACCTTCGCCAGAGCGCCGGGCTCATCCTGTACGGCTACGCCGACGACCTCGGTGATGGAAACGAACGCGTTCGCGTCATCGAGCGCTTGCTTTGCCTTGGCGATATCGGTGACGATCAGGCGGAAGATACCGAAGTCATTGGTATCCGCAACACTCATAGCGCGGATGTCAACGCCCGCCTTGGCGATCGCGTCGGTGACGGTGACGAGTGTGCCTTCACGGTTTTCTACAAAGATGGATAACTGTTTAATTGCCATAATGTTACTCCTTATGATTGATGGTGGGGAGAGATTGTCCTCCCGCTGGATTCGGATGTACGGTGATTATGTATGGATACCGAGCTTTTTACGGTTATCGATGACTCTGACAGCCTTACCCTCGCTGCGCGCGATCGACTTCGGCGCGACCAGACGGATGACGGGATTGATGCCGAGCATCTCCTTCATCGCACTCTGGATCTTTTTCTCCTTCTTGGTGATGACCTGCGGCTTATCGGAGAAGTCCTCGGGCAGCATCTCCACACGGATCTCAAAGGTGTCGGTGTTGTTGACACGGTCGATCAGGATCTGGTAGTTCGGAGCGTAGCCCTTGTTCAGGAGGACGGCTTCGATCTGGCTGGGGAAGACGTTGACGCCGCGGATGATCATCATGTCGTCGGAGCGTCCCATCGGCTTGTGCATACGGATAAACGTTCTGCCGCAGGAGCATTTCTCGCGCGAGAGTACAGTGATGTCACGGGTGCGGTAACGGATCAGCGGGAACGCCTCTTTGTCGAGCGAGGTGAACACCAATTCACCCTTACTGCCCTCGGGGAGCACCTCACCGGTGTCGGGATCGATGATCTCAGCATAGAAGTGATCCTCGTTGATGTGCATACCGTTTTGCTCACAGCATTCGAATGCCACGCCGGGGCCGCTGGACTCGGTCAGTCCGTAGATGTCATACGCCTTGATACCCAGGCTGTTCTCGATGTCGTGACGCATTTCCTCTGTCCACGGCTCCGCGCCGAAGATACCTGCCTTGAGGCTGTTATAGCCGGGCTTGTAGCCCTGTTCCTTCAGCGTTTCGCCGATATAGGCGGCATAGGAGGGCGTACAGCAAAGGATGCTGGCGTTGAGATCCATCATAAACTGGATCTGACGGTTGGTGTTGCCGCTCGACATGGGCAGGGTCAGACAGCCGACTTTATGTGAGCCGCCGTGCAGACCCGCGCCGCCGGTGAACAGTCCGTAACCGTAGGCGACCTGTACGACGTCGCCTTTGTCGCCGCCTGCCGCGACGATCGCTCGCGCACAGCAGTCTTCCCACATATCAACGTCATTCTGGGTGTAGAACGCGACAACGCGCTTGCCGGTGGTACCGGAGGTGGAGTGGATACGTACACAGTTTTTGAGGTCGGTCGCGAGCATTCCGTAGGGATATGCTTCTCGCAGATCGTTTTTGCTCAGGAACGGCAGCTTGCTGATATCCTTCAGACAGGTGATATCCTCAGGCTTGACGCCTTTTTCATCCATCAAGTTGCGATAGTATTCGACGTGCTCATACACATAGCGTACCTGACGGATGAGCTTGTACTCCTGCAGCTTTTTGATCTCGTTGACCGGCATGGTCTCAGCTTCGGGCTGATAGAATCTTTTCTGCATGGGGCTTCATCCTTTCTTTTGTTTTTTCATTATACCATACTGCTTTTTTATTAATGTCATTGCGAGGCACAACGTGCCGTGGCAATCTCAACATTATTTAGCAGTTATATC
>CACWXE010000286.1 GCA_902764715.1 uncultured Ruminococcus sp.
TCGCCGTGAACATATCGATGAACATCTGGCAGATCTGCTCGACAGCCGCCTCAGCGCACTGGTGCGCCTTGATCAGGTTCTCGATCTCGCCCTTCATAAAGGGATCGGCGATGATCGCGATATGACCCTCTAAGATCTCGGCTTCCTTATCGCCGGTGGATTTGCGGACGGCCTCCGCCTGTTCGAGGGTGTTCTTGGTAAACTGATCGATCGCGTCATGGAAACGCGTGATCTCAGCGTCTACGTCGGCTATTTCACGAGGCGTATAATCCAGCTTTTGGTCGAGTATCAGCATCACTCTGCCGATACCGTAGCCATCAGAAACGCCTAATCCTTTCATCATCATTATCACCTCTTTATAAAAATAATGTCACTGCGAACCCGCAAGGATCGGCATTAACGAAACGCCACAACCCTCCGCCCTTCGGGCACCTCCCTTAGAAAAGGGAGGCTTGGGTTCGCAATGACAAATAGTTCAAATCTTATTCGCCGAAGCCGCTCTCGATCATCTCGACTGCTTCAGCCAGTGCCGCGTCTTCATCAGCGCCGTTGCAGATGACCTCTACCTCGTTGCCGCACTTGATGCAGGCAGCGATGATATTCATCAGGCTCTTTGCGTTGACGTCTTTACCGTTGACTCTGAGCGTTACGTCGCACGGATGCTTCATCATCGCGGCGGCAAACACATTGGCAGGACGCATATGGAAGCCCTGCGCGTTAACGATCGTTACTTTTTTTGATACCATAAGTCATTTCTCCTTTATTATTTACCTCGCGTACTTAACGTCGGATTATTCGGTAGGGTCGGCGTTTCGCGGGACAGTAATATATTTTTATTCCTTGACAGGCTTTTTCAATACGGTCAGCAGCAGCATTCCTACTACCGAGCCGATGATGAGTGCCAGGAAGTACATCAGCGGATTGCCGATGGTGGGCAGTACGAAGATACCGCCGTGAGGCGCTCTGAGGGTGCAGGCAAACAGCGCGGAAAGTGCGCCTGCCGTAGCCGAACCGACGATACAGCTGGGGATGACCTGAAGCGGATGACCTGCTGCGTAGGGGATAGCGCCCTCTGTTACGAACGACAGACCCATGATGTAGTTGACGGGACCGTTCTTTCTTTCCTCGGGAGTCCAGCGGTTCTTAAAGAAGGTGGTGGACAGCGCGATCGCGATGGGAGGTACCATACCGCCGATCATAACAGCGCCCATGATCATAAACGCCGCGTCGGTTCCGCTTGCGAGCAGACCGGTTGCCGTGACGTATGCAGCCTTGTTGAACGGGCCGCCCATGTCTATAGCCATCATGCCGGCGAGCAGCGCGCACAGAGGAACGATCAGAGCTTTGTTCTGAGCCATGGCGGTAACGCCGTTGATCATGCCCTGATTGATAAGTCCCATGATCGGGTTTACGGCGCACATCATAACGCCTACGATGCCGAGTCCGCCGAGAGGATAGATGAGAACCGGCTTGATGCCTTCAAGCGCGTGGGGCAGACCGTCGCACAATTTTTCAAGCATCTTCATAAGCCAGCCTGCAACAAAGCCTGCAAGCAAAGCTCCGAGGAAGCCGGATACGGATGAGCCGTCGCCGCCGGGAGCGGCAAAGGTTGAGCCGGACGCCGCCAGCGCACCGCCGACAAAGCCGACGAGCAGACCGGGACGATCCGCGATCGACATTGCGATAAAGCCTGCCAGAATAGGCAGCATGAAGCCGAACGCTACGCCGCCGATACCCTTGAACCATGCGGCGGCAGGATGGACCGAACCGAAGTCGCCGGTCTGGGGAGCGCCTGTCATGGCGTCGATCAGGAACGCTATGGCGATGAAGATACCGCCTGCCACAACGAAGGGCAGCATGTGCGATACGCCGTTCATCAGGTGTTTATACAGTTTTCTTCCGAAGCTTTCGTCGTCTGCGGAAGCTTCGGCTGCGCTTGCCTTTTTGTCGGAGTGGAACACGCCTACTTCTCCGTTTACTATTTTGTTTATAAGCTCTTCGGGCTTATGGATACCGTCGGCGACCTTGGTGGAAAGCACGGGCTTGCCGTCAAAGCGTGCGGTCTCAACGT
>CACWXE010000287.1 GCA_902764715.1 uncultured Ruminococcus sp.
GGCGGGTTTTTCGTTATCGACTTGATCGACCATGATGTGATCGACCATGATCATTCCGGCGCCTGCTTCGATTCCGGAACGGAACGCGGTGAACTCGGAGCTCGCGTCGATCTCGACCTCGGTTTTGGTGATGTGGCGGAAGGGGTCTGAGCCGTCGGCACTGTCCTTTGCGTCCAGTATACCGGGGAAGTACTTGATTCCGGGGATCACCTTATTTTCGCTGTATCCCTTCACTGTGGAGCTGATCAGATCGCCGGCTTGGGCGTCGGTGAGGTCGGTTTTACTCGCTCTCACATTTGAAAGATCCGCGTCCAGTGAGAAATCGACGTTGAAGCCGAGATTGCTCTTCTGCTGCGCGGCGGCTACGGCAGTGTTGTATGCTCCGTCGGCAGTGGTGTCAACGTTTGTCTGTTCGTTAGTGGTCTGTTCGGAGATGATCGCGTCATCGTCGCGGGCAATCAACAGCGGGATCTTGGAATTGTTCTGCAATCCCGAGATCAGCGCCTTTGTCTGATCGTCGCCGATGGTGTTCTGTCGGGTGAGGATCACGCCGCCGACGGGATAACTTGCCAGTGATTCGGCGGTAGAGTTGTCCGCAAGCGTGACGATGTCGGTATTCATCAGCATCTCAGGCGTGACCATAAAGAGCTGACAGATCTTTTCACGCTGTGACATCGTGTTCAGCTTCTCAGCTGCCTTTGATTCGTAGACAGATTCCGTCGGAGAGACGGTTGCGGGCTCAGCGCTTGTCTGAGCGGCGTCCTTGCCGTTGTTGCCGGACATGTTCGGCGTGATGACAAAGTGTACCAGCGCGAATGCGGCGGCGGCAACAGCAATGATCGCGACGATCCAGAGGATAACCTTGGCCGGACTGCTCTTTTTGGGGCGGTTCTCTCTTCTGTCGGGCTTTCTTTCGGCGGGAGCTTCCGCGATGAAGCCGTCCTCTCTGTCGAATTGCCGATCCGCTATTTGCTTTTTATCTACGATCACGGTTCTGCTGTCGTAGTCATTCGGCTTTTCGTCAAGCTTATCAGTTCTGACGTCCTCTTCGGTTTCCTCCGGTACACGGAAGTCATCCTCCGTAATACGTTCAAAACGATCGTCGGCGGTATTGCCGGTGAGGAAATCGCTTTTGCCCTCATTGTTCTCCGCTTTGTCGAGCGCTTCCTTGATCTCAGCCAGAACATCGTCATCTGTCGGCTCAGCAGGTTTTTCGGGCGGAACGTTTTCGTCCTCGTTCTCGTGCAGCTTCTTTTCCAGCGCGTCGCCGAGCTCGGAAATATTCTCCTCGGGCTCGCTTTCAACGTCGGGAGAGAGGTTCTTTTTGTCTTCGTTCATGGGAAAACCCCTTTCAAAAATGATTTTGGTTTCTGTTATACACCAATATTCGATAAAAGAATAATACTGAATATCAGTATTATGCTCTGTGCGTTACCATATTACCATATGGATGATGTTTGTGTCAATTACAGCTGTGTAATTTCTTATAAAGAAATATGATTGAATATGTCAAAGGAAAGAATAAGGGCTGCCATTTCTGACAGCCCGGAATAATAGTTATAATCTAATGATATAGGAAAGAGGACTAATAGATGGAGTTTGTCGGTTTGGTGTTTGTACAATTCCTCATTCCTAATTCCTCATTACTAATTAAACAATACCCTGCATGAGCATTGCGTTAGCAACACGCTCGAAGCCCGCGATGTTAGCGCCCGCAATGAGGTCGTCACCCAGGTTGTACTTCTCGCAAGCCGCGACACTCTGCTTGAAGATGTTGACCATGATCGCCTCGAGCTTCTCAAATACGTCATCCTCAGTGAAGATGGTGTGCTCAGCGTTCTGGCTCATCTCGATGCAGGAGCAAGCTACGCCGCCTGCGTTAGCAGCCTTGGAAGGACCGACGATAACGCCGTTCTCCTTGAAGTAATCGATCGCCTCGTTGGTGGTGGGCATGTTAGCAGCCTCGCAGAGGAACTTACAGCCGTTAGCGACCATCGTCTTTGCCTCGTCGATCTTGATCTCGTTCTGAGTAGCGCAGGGGATGTAGAGGTCAGCCTTAAC
>CACWXE010000288.1 GCA_902764715.1 uncultured Ruminococcus sp.
TAAGTGGGAGTATGTTCGTTTGTGCTGCCGCATATTGATTGACATGGTCACCCATCCGTTTCTGATCGGTAAGAGGAACGGATCTACATATATACTGAACAAAGGAGGTATTTATTTGAGCGAAATGAAAAAGAAGCCTCAAATGAAAAGCAAGGGCAAACCGAAAATGCCCCGAAATACGAAGAAAAATGAAAAAACCGTCGCTGTCAAACGCGATTTCAAGGCGAATGTGACAGTGAATACGAAGGGTAAAAAGCCGCGTTCCGCTAAGAAGAAAGCGCCGTCGAAGCCGCCGATCCGCGTGTCGTTCCTGGGCGGACTCAACGAGATCGGTAAGAACCTGACCGTGTTTGAGTGTGAGAACGATATCATCCTCATCGACTGCGGTATGGCGTTCCCCGACGGCGATATGCTGGGCGTCGATCTGGTCATCCCGGATTACACCTATCTGGAACAGAACAAAGAGAAGATCCGCGGTGTTGTGATCACGCACGGACATGAGGATCATATCGGCGGTATCCCGTTTTTGCTCGCGAAGATCAATGTGCCGATCTACGGCACGCCCCTGACCATCGGACTGATCGAGAATAAACTCAGAGAGCACAGCCTCTCCGCGCCGCCCACGCTGGTCAAAAAGAAAGCGGGCGATTCTTTCAAGCTCGGATGCTTTGATATCGAGCTGATCCATGTCAATCACTCCATCCCCGATTCGGTCGCCATCGCGCTGCATACTCCCGCGGGCGTCCTCGTCCATACGGGCGACTTCAAGGTCGATTATACTCCCATCGGCGGCAGGATGACCGACTTGAACCGCTTTGCCGCGCTGGGTGATGAGGGCGTATTGGCGCTGCTTGCCGAAAGCACCAACGCCGAACGTCCCGGCTATACGCAGACGGAGCAGAAGGTGACCGACAGCTTTGATCAGCTGTTTGCTTCCGCAATGAAGAAGCGTATCATCATCGCGACCTTCGCGTCCAATATCAGCCGTATTCAGCTGATCATCAACTGCGCTGTCAAGTACGGCAGAAAGGTCGCGTTCTCCGGACGCTCCATGATCAACTATATGAAGGTAGCGCAGGAGCTGGGCTATGTCAAGGTGCCCGATAATCTGATCATCGATATCGATCAGCTCAAGGACTACCCGCCCGAGAAGATCGTGCTGGCTACCACAGGCTCACAGGGCGAGCCGATGTCGGCATTGTCCCGCATGGCGTATTCCGACCACCGCAAGGTGAGCGTAGGCGCGGGTGATTTCATCATCATTTCCGCCAATCCCATCCCCGGCAACGAGCGTGCCGTCGGCAATGTCGTCGACGAGCTGTTGAAGCGCGGCTGTGACGTCGTATACGAGAGCATGTATGAGGTGCACGTATCCGGTCACGCCTGTCAGGAAGAGCTCAAGCTGATCCATTCACTGGTCAAGCCGCAGTATTTCATCCCCATCCACGGTGAGCAGAAGATGCTGCAAAAGCACCGAACGCTCGCGATGTCCCTCGGTATGGACAGCAAGGATATCTATATCGGCGATATCGGCAAGTCGGTCGAGATCAGCGAGAACGGCTTCAAAGATGCGGAGCCCGTCGCGTCCGGCAAGGTATTTGTCGACGGTCTGGGCGTCGGTGACGTCGGATCGATTGTATTGCGCGACCGTAAGCATCTCGGTCAGGACGGCTTGATCATCATCGTCGCCTCTCTGGATGTGTACGACGGTCATGTCGTCAGCGGTCCCGATATCGTATCCCGCGGCTTTGTCTATGTGCGCGAGAGCGGGGATCTGATGGATGACATCAAGTCGCTGTCCCACGATATTCTGGAGGATTGCTCCCGCAGGAATATCCATGAATGGGGCGTGATCAAGAATCTGATCAAGGACGATATCGCCAAGCTGATCGTCCGCCAGACGGGACGTTCCCCGATGATCCTGCCCATTTTGATGGAAGTATAAACGATTTTTATACTGCTGAATATGCCGTACCGACAGCGCCGTATCAACGCGCCCGGTATGACAGCTGCAAGTATTTTCGATTTAGGTACCATTATGAAGAAACATGTTTGGAC
>CACWXE010000289.1 GCA_902764715.1 uncultured Ruminococcus sp.
AATTCCGGGAGGATAGAAATAATGGCAGAAAACAAACGATTCGCAAAAGCGTCGTGGGCGATCATGGCGCAGCTGCTCAAGGTGGATAACCTGGAGGAGGCGCTGTCGGGCAGCTTGGAGATCATCGTTAAAACGCTGAACAGCGAGGCGGGAGCGATCTGGCTCCTCGACCAAAAGACCGACAGGCTGTCGCCCGTATTCCACATCGGGCCCGCCGATATCTCCAACATCAGTGTGGAGAACGGTCTGGGTATCGAGGGTATCGTGACGCAGACGGGCAAATCCATGTTCGTGGAGGACGCCGCGTCGGATCCCCGTTTTGACGGCACCGTTTTTGACGACAATGATCTTGTCACCAAGACGATGATCTGCGTACCGCTCAACAACACCCACGATATCATCGGCTGTGTCCAGATCGTCAACAAGCTCGACGGCACGCTGTATGACGAGGAGGAGATGCAGCTTTGCGAGCGCATGGCTTCTCTCGCGGCGATCACGATCGATGAAAAAGGACTGATCGTCGATCTGGAGGAGAAAAAAGAGATCCTCGCGACCCTGCGCAACATCACCAAGGAATTCCAGACAGGCGATACCACGCTCAAGGTGCTCAAGGGTATCAACCTCGATATCTACAAGAACGAGTTTATCGTGGTGCTCGGCGAATCCGGCTGCGGTAAATCCACGATGATGAATATCGTCGGCGGCATGGACTTCTTGACGACAGGCGAGCTGACGATCGAGGGTAAGGATTTCTCCCATCCCTCCGACGACGAGCTGACCAAATACCGCCGTGATTACATCGGCTTTATCTTCCAGTCATATAACCTGATGCCCAACCTGACGGCGCTCGAGAACGTTGAATTCATCGCCGAGCTGGCGGATGATCCGATGTCCTCCAAGGAAGCGCTCGCCAAGGTCAATATGTCCCAACGTGAGAACAACTATCCCGGACAGATGTCCGGCGGTCAGCAGCAGCGTGTTTCCATCGCGCGCGCGATCGTGAAAAAGCCCAAGCTGATCCTTGCCGACGAGCCTACTGCGGCGCTGGATTATACCACAAGCATCGAGGTGCTCCAGACCATCGAGGATATCGTCAAGACGCAGGGCACTACCGTCATGATGATCACGCATAACGTTGAGATCGCCAAGATGGCGGATCGTGTGGTCAAAGTGCGCAACGGCAAGATCGCTTCCATCAAGAAGAATATGCACCCGCTTCACGCCGAAGATCTGATCTGGTAAGGCGGGAAAGGGGTTCATTATGAAGAAAACACAGGTCAAGGACGCAACGCGCAATATCAAAAAGAACCTTTTGTCGTGGATCTCGGTCGTATTTATCGCGGCAATGGCAGCGTCGTCCTATCTCGGTATCTGTTACTCCGCCGCCTCGATGCGCTCCGCGGGCGACAGCTTTTACCAGAGAACATCCTACAGAGATTTTGAGGTCACCTCGTCGCTGCTTCTGACCGGCGCGGATGTCGACGCGCTGGCGGCGGATGACGACGTCAGGGACGTCGAAGGCATCTATTTTGCGAACGCGAAGGTCAGCAACGGCGATGTTCACGAGAACGTCAACGTCGTTTCTGTCAGCGAAAGGATCAACGTGCCCGAGCTCGTAGAGGGCAGTCTGCCGCAAAAGGCGGATGAATGCGCGCTGGAGCAGACCGTCGCGGAAAAGCTCGGTTATCAGGTCGGAGATACCGTCACCGCCTGCGATGAGCAGGGTGACGCGCCGAAATTTTTGAAGGGTAAGGAATATACCGTTACGGGTATCGCCCTGCACCCCGACCATCTCGCAAAGCCCGATTTCGCTCCCGGCAACCGCTATGTTCTGGTCGCGCCCAACGCCTTTGATGATGAGGAGCTGGACGGCTGCTTCATGAGAGCTGAGGTCGTGCTCAAATCCACCGAGGGCATGAGCCGTTTCAGCGACGAGTATAAAAAGAAAACGGACGCGGCGAAGGAACGCCTCAACGAGATCGCCGATGAAAGAGCGTCACTGCGTACCGCGGAGATCCGGGATAAGTA
>CACWXE010000290.1 GCA_902764715.1 uncultured Ruminococcus sp.
TGGACAGTACCATGGCGAGCACGATTTTCACCGCGTCGGGGATTAGGAACGGAACGACGCAAGTCATCAGCGTTTCAACGACGCCCCACTTCATGACGACCATGAACCAAACGGTACCGAAAGCGTAGCAAACGAGTATGCCCAGTATCATCGCTATTGTTAAAGGCAGGGCCTTTCTCTCCCACTTATCAGCCGCAAAACCGACAATCAGCGCTGTCGCCAGAAAACCGATGATATATCCGCCGGTAGGGCCTGCCAGTATTCCAACGCCGCCTGACATTCCTGCGAACACCGGGACACCGACCGCGCCGAGCAGAATGTAGACAAAGACGCTGAGCGTCCCGCGCTTCCAACCGAGCATTGCCGCCGAAAGACACACGGCAAAGGTCTGGAGAGTGACGGGTACCTCACCTACCGGTATGCTCAGGATCGAGCATACCGCGATCAAAGCGGAGAACATTGCGGTAACGACCATACTCTTCACCGAGAAGCGAGTGTTTTTGCTATCATGAGTTTTTGCAGACATACCTATACCTCTTTTTTCAAAGTTTTCATAATGGCAGTTCTTTACAATGATCAACAAAATCCTTCCAGATCAGCCGGCTTTCCTCACAAACTCGATAGGAAAGTTCGGGGTGCCACTGTACTGCCCATACATAGCTTTTTTCGGGCATATAGACCGCCTCAACCAGTCTGTCCTCGGAATATGCCATTGGATAAAGCAGCGGCGACAACTCTTTGATTGCCTGATGATGATAGCTATTGACCTTCAGACGATCGGTATTCAACAGAGTATACAGCGGGGTATCCTTGATGATACTGACCGAGTGTACCGGTTCGTCATATGGCGGAGACTGACAGTGAACGACAGGGGACGGCTTCTGAGACGGCAGGTCCTGATACAGCGATCCCCCGCAGAACACGTTGAACGCTTGTATTCCCCTGCAAATGCCGAACAGCGGCTTATCCGCTTTCAGCGCTTCGTGAAACAGGATATATTCCATCGTATCGCGCAGGGCAAAATGCTCACCGCATTTTTCCGATTCTGCTTCATGATAATACGCAGGGTCGATATCCTGTCCTCCTGTGAACAAAAATCCATCGAAAGTGTCGACAAGCGACCGGATGTCCTGCCAATCTGTCAACAGCGGCAGCATTATCGGAATCGCTCCCGATTGTATAAGAGCGTCCATATAACCCGGTATCATCCAAAGACTGTCGCGCTGAATATCAAAAAGCGGAAAAACACCGATCGTTGGCTTTGACATTGACATAATCCACCACCCGCAATCTATTATCTTCTTGCTGTTATCATCTGTCATATAGGCCAGTTCAGGATGCCACAGGATCCCCCACATGAACGCTTTGAGCGGCATATATACTGCTTCAATAGACCCATCCGACGCATATGCCATACTTTTCAGGATCGGGGAAATCTTTTCGATCCCTTGAAAGCGATTACCTTTGACGGATAGCTGCCGTATTTTCAGTAATTTTGCCAAGGGTGTATCGGGATTGATCGACACATTATGCACGGGAGGGTGTTCAGATAAAGTCTGTTGATTTGCAGAAAACGACTGAACTCTAATGTCCCGAAAGAGTGTGCCGCCCAGCGCTGCGTTCAAAAACTGGAGTCCTGTGCTGATACTCAGCAACGGCTTGTTGACCTTTATCGCTGTATCCAGCACGAAAATCACCCTTGAAATCATCTTCTCCTGCAATAATAAAGCCGTCACACATCTCAACCGCTTGATAGAACAACTCCTCTTTACCGGTCATTGGGACGAGCGTCGGGAGACCTCCTGCTTGCACGACAACATCCAGACATTTTGATATCGTTCCACAGCTTTGAGTGTGATTGTTTACAAGAGCTACCATACCGATCAACGGCTTAGACATCAGACCACTTCCTACTTAATGATTTTGAAGCATACTGTTTTTTCATTGATCAGCGGGCTGTGATAGGCAAAGTAGACGGTTCCTGAGACAGGCGTACGGATCTCTCCGACGGTCGTACACTCAAAGGGATCAACGATCCTGCCGAGGATGTCGTCCTTTTCGACAGTCGCGCCGATCTCAACAGTACTGAAGAAGAGACCTGCCGCACCCGCTTGGATCTGTTCTGTTTCGCTCTCATCCAATACGACCGTGCGATATCCGGGCGGCGTTTTCGTGCTGACCAGGCCGCGGTTGTCCATAAAGCGCAGGATCGCATTGACCGCCTCGCAGGCAGCCTTTTCGTCGATCTCGTCAGTTGCGTTCGCATAAACCGAAAAAGCTTTTGTCTCCCAGATCTGCCAGTTATAATTCAGCGTAGTGGTGTCATAGGGACGCGGCTTGCGCACGATACCGAATTCCAGTCCGAAATCCTTGAGCATCCCGGGATCTGTGAAACCGGTATCCATCAGCTTGACATGCGGCAGGAAAATCCCCTGCTGGTAGAAACTAGCAAGCTGGATGCCGTATTCATAGCCCTGTAACTGTTCAAACACGCCTGCCGCGATCCGCTGGGTCGTTTCACCCTGATCATATCCGGGGAACATCCTGTTGATATCGGTGTTATCCATCGCCCAGAACCGCTTGCCGAGGTTCATGGAGTAGTAATTGACGCAGGGGATCACAAGGATCTCGCAGTTCTCGGCGAGCTTTCCGTCTGCTTCAAGCCTTTTCAGCTCCTGCACCATGCGGCTGCAGACATACATCTGCTGTACCTCGTTGCCCCGCATGGCGCCGACAATGACAAGGGCTTTTTTTCCTCTGCCGAAGCTGTAGCCGATGACGTCAAGCTGCTCACGATAAGGGGATTTCAGTGAGAACAGCGTCTTCTTTTTCATGCGTCCTCACCTCCCTGCATAGGCTGCAAAATCCGCGCCAGCAGTGAGCCGCCGTAGACGACCGGATACTCGCGCAGGGTAAAGATCATTCCGTCACAGACAGCCTGCACCTCCTCGACAACCTTAGAGCTCAGCGGGTCGATAACATTGCCGATATGGTCGCCCTTTTTCACCGTATCACCGAAATCCGAAAAAGGAACAAAGATACCTGCGACGTCGGACTTGACAAAGCCGACCTCGCGACCCGCGGAAATGATCGGCTTGCGCACGGGAACGGTTTTTCCCTTCCACATACCGAGCTGTTTCATCAGGTTAAGGACGCCCTGAAACAACTGACCGCAGTATTCCTTTGTGATCCGCATACCGACGCCCATTTCCACAACCAGCGTTTTTGTACCGCGGGAGTTGAGCGTATGCGCAAGGGTCGATTCCAGTACCGTCGCCGACTCATGGATCCAAACGAAGTCTACATTCATCATCTCAGCGTACGGCAGAAGCACCTCGGCAGTCGGCACGCTGATGCGTATCTGCGGAATCTCCTTCAGAAAAATATTGCTTGAGTGAACATCAACGCACACATC
>CACWXE010000291.1 GCA_902764715.1 uncultured Ruminococcus sp.
TTGTGGATAATAGAAATAGGGACACCCGAATGAGTGTCCCTATTTCTATGGTCGAGGTGACAGGATTTGAACCTGCGACCTCTTCGTCCCGAACGAAGCGCGCTACCAAACTGCGCCACACCTCGATAAAACAGCCCCGAAATGTATTCGGGGCCAATGGCTGCGGAACTAGGATTCGAACCCAGACATACAGAGTCAGAGTCTGCTGTGCTACCCTTACACAATTCCGCATTGCACTTTTACTATTATAATCAAAAATTCCGATATGTCAAGTGGTTTTCCTATATTTTCTTTTTGATTTTCATTTCATTTATTTCTTAGCGGTGCGGATATCCTCGCCGATGAAATCCAGCCTGTCGCATGATCCGATCAGGCGTGATACAAAGCGCTGAGAGTAGGTCGTGATCAGTTCCTCTAATTGCAGATTGGTGCTGATGATCATCGGTTTGTTCGCCAAGATCCGTGAATTGAAAAGATTATAGACGCAGGAGCGTGTGAAATCCGACACAAACTCCGTGCCCAGATCGTCAAGGATCAACAGATCGCACTTGAGCAGGGAATTAAAGGTATCCTCCTGATCGTGATAGCGGTAGTTGAAATGCTCGCGCTCGAGCTTGGAGAGGATCTGCGGAGCGGAGGTGTAGATGACGGACACGCCCTTTTTGATGACCTCGTTCGCAATGGCGAGGCTCAGATGGGTCTTGCCCAGTCCCGTGCCGCCCTTCATCAACAGGCTTTTGCTGTGCATATTGAAGGTGTCGGCGTAGTTGATACAATATTGATAGATATTGGTCATCCTGTTGTACGGGATCTTGCCCATCGCGTCGGGTTCTTTGCTGTAATACTCTGTGCTGAAATTCTCGAAGGTACACTCACTCAGCGGCAGGTCGGCGCTGAGCTGTTCGCTCGCGACGTCCGCCATGAGCTTTTGCAGACAGTCACACACAGTGGTACGATTATTTTCTTCGATATAGCCGGTATCACCGCATTTGGCGCAGTAATAATGCGGCTCCAAGATCGCTTTATCGATATGATGCGCTTCGAGCAGCTTTTCCTGTTCATCCTGTAATTGCAGACTTTTCTCGCTGAGCTGTCGGAGTTTTTCATTCTCACCGGGGTGACCGGTGACGACAGCCTTGGCGATCGCCGCGCCGATGCTGAGCAGCTCGTTGTTGATCTCACTCAGCCGCGGGATCTCTTTGAAAAGCTGTTCACGGTTGAAGTCCGCCATCCGCAGCGCCTGTTGACGGCGTTCGGACAAGCGTTCTTTTGCGATATGATAGATTTCCTGTGAATAAGGCATGATGTTTCCTCGTTACTTTTGAATGATGACTAATCGTCGAATAGTGATGTGTCCTCGTATTTCTTGACGTCAAAGGATGCTCCCTCTACCGAGAATACGGAGCCCTTGCCGCTCTTTGGCCTGGACTTAGGTTTTCTTTGCTTGGCGCTTTCTTCCTTTTGGAGCGTGTCGAGGGATTTGATCCCTTTTTCATACCAGCGTTTGAGGATCGCGTTGATATAGCTGATGTTATAGGTGCCCTTGGTGTTGACACAGCGTTCATACGCTTCGGTGATCATCTCGTCGCTGAACTGCCATGTGTTGAGCCAGCGATCGGCGTTTTCCATCTGCGCCTTAGTGGGATTGCCGACATTGCGGATGCCGAGCAGAGTGGACACTCTCCCCCATGCTTCACGCGAAGCTTTCATGCGGGCGCTCGATCGCGCGCATATTGGCGCTTCCGATCTCTTCAAGATAGGTCAGAAGCATCAGGATCACTTCACACGGCAGACCGAAGGAATCGTACAGCATCACGATGGTGGCGGTATCTCCCGGAGATAACGGCTTGTTCAGGATTCTTTGTACATCGTCTAACAGATCCGCCAGGATTTTATTCTCCTGCAGGAGCTTGGACACAAACATCGGATCGGGACGCTGCGCGCGGGAGATCGTCGTGCGAGGCTTTTTGGGAACTTCCTCCGCAATAACGGGCTGAGTAGTTGTGACAGCAGGTTGAGGCTGCGGCGCGGACGCGGGAGCCAGCCCATCATTCTGTTGTGTGAGCAGATCGCGCTCGATCCAGAAGTCAACGGCATTTTGCACTTCCTCCGCGGATAAGCGCAGCGTGTCGCCGATTTGTTCGGCGCTGTTATTTTCATCCGAATGACGCAGCAGATACAGCAGTACCTTGAGCTGGGATTCAGAGGCGATCTTGATATGTTGATCGACAACGGACGAGGGTACGGCGAATACGCTCTTCCACTGACCGAGATTGATTTGAATTGACATTTCTTTCACCTTAAACGAAGATTGAAGAGTATTATAGCACAAATTATACGGAAATTCAATTTCTATGAGAAATATAGAAGATATTTTGTCAGCTTGCTTGACGAATCCTGTTTTCCGTATTATACTATCATGTAGATTCGCGGATGTAGTTCAATGGTAGAGCGCAACCTTCCCAAGGTTGATGTTGCGGGTTCGAGTCCCGTTATCCGCTCCAAAGGTTCGCTCAGGCGAGCCTTTTTCATTGGTGCCTTCAAGGCGTGGAAATAAACCCCCGGTTCAACCGGGGGAAAATAAAAAGCTGTGCAAAAATGTTTACCGAAGGTAAACTAAAACCCGAGAA
>CACWXE010000292.1 GCA_902764715.1 uncultured Ruminococcus sp.
CGTTGTCATTCTTTCGATGCCCCCGGCTGCAGGGGGCAAGCCTGTGTTATCCCCTTCTAGGGGTAGTGCAAACCACCCGTTGAACGGGTGGTTTTGATTCTGCAACAAAAACAGGATCAACATCAAAATTCATTATTGGAAATATAGATTGTATATTTCGAAATTAGAATTATAGCGATGTTTTAATTCCAAATTCGAATCAAAACATCGCTTTTTTCTCCAAAAGAACAATGAAAACTTGAAAATCTTGCAAAAGTTTTATTGACTTTTCAGGTGTAAGTCTGTATAATTAATCTGTTATTGTGGATTTTTATATTGGTACTTTAGCGCCATATACACGCGGTACAGTTGAAAATCCGAAAGAAGAACCAAAAAATATGGAGGTCCAAGGCATGAAAAGAATTTCTAAGCCTGTATTCTTCATTGTCGCTATCCTCATCATAGCGTTTGCGTTTACGGCTTTCGCCGGATTCAAATACTATGACGGCGATATCCAGAAGACTGCGATCAAGGGTATCAGCGACATTAGATGGGGAATCGACATCCGCGGCGGTGTGGAGGCTACCTTTAAGCCCGCAGACGATATCGACGCCACGGATGAGCAGTTAGACTCTGCGAAATCGATCATTGAAACACGTATGGTCTCTAACGGTATCACCGACTATGAGATCTATGCCGACTACGGCTCCGACCGTATCATCGTCCGTTTCCCGTGGAAAGAGGACGATACGACGTTCGATCCGGTCAGCGCTGTCAACGAGCTCGCGGCTACCGCGAAGCTGACGTTCCGCAATCCGAGCGGCGAGACCGTCATGGACGGTTCGGCTGTTGAGAAGGCGACTGCCGGTATCGATCAGTCCAAGGATTCTGCCGGTCAGTATATCGTACAGCTTGAACTCAACTCTGAGGGCGCTCAGACCTTCGCTCAGGTCACCCAGCAGTACCTGAACCAGCAGATCGGCATCTATATGGATGAAACCCAGCTTTCCAATCCTACCGTACAGAGCGTGATCTCTGACGGTCACGCGCAGATCACCGGTAACTTTGACGCAGAGTCCGCGACCAAGCTCGCGAACCAGATCAACGGCGGTGCGCTACCCTTCTCTCTGGAAGCCGCTTCCTACAGCGGTATCAGCCCCACACTGGGTCAGAACTCCCTGACCGCGATGGGCTATGCGGCGATTATCGCGTTCGCGCTGATCGCGCTGTTTATGATCATCAAGTATCGTGTGCCCGGTTTTGTCGCAGTTATCGCGCTCGTCGGTCAGATGGCGCTGGCTGTAGCCGCGGTCACCCGTTATTTCTCTGCTTTTGACTCCTTTACCATGACCCTGCCCGGTATCGCCGGTTTGATCCTGTCAGTCGGTATGGGTGTTGACGCGAACATCATCACCGCCGAGCGTATCAAGGAAGAATTCCGCGCAGGCAAGACGCTTGACGGCGCGATCGAAAAGGGTACCAAGAACTCCCTGACCGCGATCATCGACGGTAACATGACCATCGTTATCGTATCTGTCATCCTGATGCTGGTATTCGGTCCGTCCAACATCCTTTCCTGGATCTTCGGCGAGTCCACCACCGGTACCATCTCTGCTTTCGGTTATACCCTGTTGATGGGTGTTATCTCTAACTTTATCATGGGCGTATGGCTCTCCCGCGTCATGCTCAAGAGCATCTCCGGCGTGAAATGTTGCGCGTAAATGAAAAAGGATATGAACTTTGTCGGCAAGAGTAAGATCTTCTTCGGCATTTCGCTCGCGATCATCGCCATCGGTCTTATCTGCAACCTCATTTTCGGCGTCACCCTCGACATCCAGTTCAAGGGCGGTACCATCGTCAATTATTCCTACACCGGTGAGATCGACCAGGAGGCGCTCAAGGACGCGATCCAGACAGCGACTCCCGAGCATCAGGTCTCTTTCACCATCACCAAGGATATCATGAACAACCAGGCTGACGCTGACGCGTACGCCGTATCCATCGAGTTCTCCGGCAACGAGAGTATCGAATCCGACGTCATCCAGGGCATCACCACCGCGCTGGAGGAGAAGTTCCCCGACAACAACTTCCAGTACAAAGAGAACTCCTCGGTCGAGGCTTCTATGGGTCTGAAGTTCCTGTTGAAGTGTCTGACAGCGGTCGCGATCGCTTCCGTACTGATGGTCATCTACGTTACCATCCGATTCAAGCGTATCGGCGGTCTGTCCGCAGGTGTGATGGCGCTGGTAGCGCTGTTCCACGATGTGGCGATGATCTACTTTATGTATGTCATCTTCCGTATGCCGATCGACTCCAACTTCATCGCGGTCGTCCTGATGATCATCGGTTATTCGCTGAACGATACCATCGTTATCTACGACCGTGTCCGTGAGGAACGCCGTCTGGCGGGTCCCAAGGCGGATATCGCGGATGTGTTCAACCACAGCGCATCCTCCGTTATG
>CACWXE010000293.1 GCA_902764715.1 uncultured Ruminococcus sp.
CGAGCGGGGTTGACGGAGGTGCCGGTGAAGTAGATGCCGAAGATGTGTACCAGCGTCAGGGTGAAGCCGATCACAAGACCCGCGCACTTCTCATACTTCTTCTTGGAGGTCACGCTCAGGATGACCAGCACGAATACGAAAGTCAGGATGCACTCGATGATCAGGGACTTGATAATGCTGTTGTCGTACAGACCATTCGCGCCGAGGCTTGTGTCAAAGCCGACCAGCGCGCCCAGTACAGCCGCGCCCGCGGTAGCGCCCGCGAACTGCGCGATGATGTAGATGAAGAATTCGGATACGGTCATGCCGCCGGTCAGCAGAACGCCGATGGATACCGCCGGGTTGATGTGACAGCCGGAGACGTTGCCGATGGAATACGCCATCGCGACGATGACCAGTCCGAACGCCAGCGCTGTGAGGATGTACGCGCCGTTAGGCTCAGCGCCGTTGCATCCTACGACCGTAGCGGTACCGCACGCGAACAGTACCAGCACAAAGGTGCCGATGAATTCCGCACAGAATTTTTTGATGTTGTCCATGTGATTCTCTCCTTTGATGAATTTTTCCGAATGGCAGAATGCCACTGTCAATATCATACCAAAGGATTTTACCGATTGCAATAAAAATTGTCAATTATTACAAAATTTTAATCGGTTATCAGAACGCTGTCAAAAAAGCGAAAATTCCGAATCATTTGTAGGGGGAGACATTCATGACGCCCCGAACACTTCCGATCGATTACATCCGCAAGCAAAGCAGATGAAACGTTTGCTGTAGGGGAGGGGCTTGCTCTTCCCGAAACATTTCCGAATAAAGCCATCCGTCGCGGAGCAAATCTTTTTTTCGTAGAGATGGTCAATAGACACGGTGTCCCCATCCGCAGGATGACGGACGTTTGTGCTATCGGGAACGGCAGATAGGAATCAAAAGGTTATGCCATGCGGTACGTCGACAAGCGCCGTACCCTACAACTCTATGTAGCGTTGATTGTAGGGGAGGGTGCTCCTCCCGAAAACCTCATACAAGCGTGTAACAAACCTTATACCGTTATCACGCCCGTATAGCCGAAGAGGATCCCTGCCGCGGCGGACAGGACGATGATCAGGATCGGATTGAGCTTTTTGTACAGCAGCAGGAACAGCGCGACGGCGAAAATGCCGAGGCTCACATAGAAATTCGCCGACTGCAATACTGCCAAATTAATTCCTTCAAAGAAAAATATTTCTCTTCCGACACGCAGTACCGTCGCGGCGATCAGCCCGACCACCGTGGCTTTCAGCCCCAGCATCGCGCCCTGCACGATGATGTTTTCCTTGATCTTCGCGTATACCTTCGCGATCAGCAGGATGATGAGAAACGGCGGCAGTACCAGTCCCAAGGTCGCCACGATCGCGCCGAGGATGCCGCCGACCTCACTGCCGATGTAGGTGGAGATATTGACGGCGAACGCGCCGGGGGTGCTCTCCGAGATCGCGATGAAATCCACCAGCTCCGTGGTCGTCATCCAGCCGTGACGGAGCACGGTCTCTTCGATGAAGGGGATCATCGCGTCTCTTCGATGAAGGGGATCATCGCGTAGCCGCCGCCGAAGGTCAGCGCGCCCATCTTGAAGAATTCGAGAAACAGCAGGAGATAGACGTTCATAGCTTCTTACCTGCCTTTCGCGCGATCAGCGTCGCCGCGATCCCGATGACCGCAGCGGAGACGATCACGATGAGGACGTTTGCCGAGAAGAACGCCACCGCCGCGAAGGACGCCGCCATGATGAGGTAGGCGACGATGTTCTTCGGGCACTTCCTGAACATGGACACGACCGCCTTGACCAGCAGTGCCAGCACACCCGCGCGGATGCCGAAGAAGGCGTATTTGATGACCTCGAGCTGCTCGAACCGACGCAAAAACAGCGAGATGATATAGATGATGACAAAGCTCGGCAGCACCACGCCGAAGGTCGCGCAGAATGCGCCGAAAACACCGCCGATCTGATAGCCGATGAAGGTGGCGGCACAGATGGCGATGGGGCCGGGGGTGCTCTCCGAGATCGCGATGAAATCCACCAGCTCCGTGGTCGTCATCCAGCCGTGACGGAGCACGGTCTCTTCGATGAAGGGGATCATCGCCCCGAAGGTGACCACACCGATCTTCATAAAGGTAAGAAAAAGCTGTAGGCACAGCTTGAGCTTTTGTTTCATGCTTGCTCCTTTGGAGAATTAGGAATGAGGAATTAGGAATGAGGAATGATCGGCGGGACACCCGCACCCGATTGGTGATTTGTACGGAAATGTTTACAGTCTGAGTCCACATAGATCCAAACGCGAAGCGTTTCCAATAATCCCTAATTCCTAACTCCTAATTCCTAATTGAAATCAGTTTTGTTTCTCCACAATTTTATAATCATCGGAAAAGCGGAAGTACGGACAGCTCGCGTCACTGCCGCTCATGAAGCGCGCCAGATCATCCTCGTCGAGGTTGACCTCGCACTCATAGTCGTCAAACGCCTCGTTGTAGTTATAGTATGCGCAGAATTCACAGCTTGATTTTCCTGCCATAGAATCACACCCTTTGTTTTTGTAAAAACAGTATAACAAAATCGAAAATATTTTTCAATATCTTGTTGCAATTTCACGAGAATTCCTATATACTTATTGTAATTATTATGTCAGGAGTCTTGCAAATAAAAGTCAAGCCCTAAAATGAAAAAAGATGAGATTATTTGGGCATACACAAAGCAAGGCATAGGAAACAAGCCGAAGAACGA
>CACWXE010000294.1 GCA_902764715.1 uncultured Ruminococcus sp.
GAGGACGATCTGATGCGCCTGTTCGGCGGCGACCGCATGAAGGCGATGATGGAGCGCATGAACGTCGACGAGGACACTCCGATCGAGAACAAAATGCTCAAACGCCGCGGCGTAGCGCATAACGTGCTCAACGCGAAGCAGCACGACAAGGAAGCGGAGATCGTCGCCCAGGCAGGTAAGTACGGCGCCGTTACCATCGCGACCAACATGGCAGGCCGTGGTACCGATATCATCCTCGGCGGTAATGCCGAGTACATGGCAAAGGCTTCCATGCGCAAGCAGGGTTATCCCGAGGAACTGATCGAGGAAGCCACCGGCTATGCCGAAACCGACAACGAGGAGATTCTGGAAGCCAGAAAGACCTTCCAGGAGCTCAACGCGAAATACAAGGACGAGATCAAGGACGAAGCGGATCGCGTGCGTGAAGCCGGCGGTCTGATGATCATTGGTACCGAGCGTCATGAGTCACGCCGTATCGACAACCAGCTGCGCGGACGTTCCGGACGTCAGGGCGACCCCGGTGTGAGCCGTTTCTTCCTGTCCACCGAGGACGATCTGATGCGCCTGTTCGGCGGCGACCGCATGAAGGCGATGATGGAGCGCATGAACGTCGACGAGGACACTCCGATCGAGAACAAAATGCTCAACGTCGACGAGGACACTCCGATCGAGAACAAAATGCTCTCCGGCATCATCGAAAGCTCTCAGGAGAAGGTCGAGCTGCGCAACTTCGGTATTCGTAAAGACGTTCTGCAGTACGACGACGTTCTCAACCGTCAGCGTGAGATCATCTACGGTCAGCGCGATCAGGTGCTCAACGGCGAGGATCTGCACGAGACCGTAATGAAGATGCTCGACGACACGATCGAAACCTCCGTCAAGCACTACCTGCCCGAAGGCGACCACGAAAACTGGAACCTTCCCGGTCTGGTGGAGTATTACAAGGGCTGGATCATTACCGACGACAAGAAGTATGTATTTGACGCCGACGAATTAGCCGACATGGATTCCGACGAGATCGGCAATATGATCAAGGACGACGCAAAGGCGATCTTTGCGGAAAACGAGAAGCTGCTTCCTCCCGAGACCATCCGCGAAATGGAGCGCGTATATCTGCTCAAGGCGGTCGATACCCACTAGATGGATCACATCGACGCCATGGATCAGCTCAAGACAGGCATCCGTCTGCGCTCCTACGGTCAGCACGACCCCGTTGTAGAGTACCGTCTGGAAGGCTTCGACATGTTCGATGAGATGATCGAGAACATCCGCGAGGATACGATCAAGATGATGCTCATTATGCCCAAGCGCGTCTATGAGATCCAGAAGCGCCAGGAGGCTATTGAGGCTGCGCGCAAGGCGGCTGAACGTCAGGCAGCGGCAGCTCATGAGGTAATGCTCAACAACGGCGAGGAAAAGCAGCAGCCCAACGCCGTGGAAGCCGCGCTTAAACGCGAGCAGGTAGCCAAGCCCACCAAAACCTCGGGCGACGGCACCGATACTCAAAACAAAACCGTGCGCAAGGGCAAAAAGATAGGCAGAAACGACCCCTGTCCCTGCGGCAGCGGCAAAAAATATAAAAAGTGCTGCGGACGCGACGAATAACGCGAACACAACACTAAATACCACATAACCAAACGGCACGCTCAGGCGTGCCGTTTTTGCCTTTGAGGAAAAGCAGTACGTCAGCAATTCAACCTGTAGGGGCTTGCATTGCAAGCCCGCCCGCTGTGCCGACCTTTGTTTCTGTCCGTTTGTATATAAAAAGTAGCCTTACGTTTGGCGATAAACAAAAAGCCTTCTCCCGGGAAAGGCTCCGGTTCGAGTCTTAACGTCAGTCTGCGAGCGAAAGCCCCCTTTGTTAAAAGGGGTGTCATTTCGCAAAGCGAAATGACGGGGGATTTACACGGCAGACGGTTACCTTTATGTTCAGCGTTATTCGATATAACCTAACGTTGGAAAAAAACGGACAGGCGGCGGATTGCTGTCTGTCCGTTTTATTATAGGCAATACCGCATAATTCAGGTGTGCGGATTGCGCAGTAAGATTTTTCGTCAGGTTGTTCAAATAAATTGAGGTAAGGCTGTCGCCTTGCCGAGATTTTTTGGGCAAGCTGACGGAATAAGATTCAAG
>CACWXE010000295.1 GCA_902764715.1 uncultured Ruminococcus sp.
AATTCCCTTGTCCAGCCAAAATTTGCGGCACTTCTTAATTATTACATTGTAAATATTCTTTTAATTATTTCTCTGTCCTCTTGACGGGGTGCGGTTCAGTTCATGAAGCGACAGCCTTTCTGTTTGTCAAAAAACATTTATTCAGGATCAGAGCGTTTCCAAGCCTCCCTCTGACGAGGGAGGTGGGCTCGCTTGCGAGCTCGGAGGGAGAGATAACGCAGCGTAACAGCTGCATAGAAACGCCTGACTCAATACCGTACGCAATGATATTTCATCGGCGGCTTGAGTCAAAACGCGGTTCGTAACTATGATGCTCCGTTATCTCTCCCCTGCCGTTTTTACCATTCTTCTCTATCAAATGTTACATTCGGCGTCCCCCCGTGACACGCGTGTCCGTCAGAGGGGGCTTAATAAGTCGGCGTCCCCCCGTTAACACCGTGTCCGCTGTGATCAATCCGAGATATCGTTGTCCTGGTTGATGATGAATCGATATTTCGGGTGCTGTTTGCTCAGCTTTTCGGTGATCTGAGCGATCAGCGCCTGTCGATCGTCCACATCAAAGCTGACGACAAGATCGAACACCGCGGTCGATGTCTTCTTATCGAGCAAGAAGCCGTGGATCTGCAAGATGTTCTCGTCCGCCATGACCTCGTCATGCACCTGATGGAACAGGGCGTCGGTCTCGGGGTCGCTCAGATCGACCGAGTAGATCGAGATACCCGTCAGGGCGACATTGTGCTTTTGATAGATCTCCGCGGTCATGCGGCGCTCCAGCGCGTCCAGCTCCGGAGCCGTGAGCGTGTGATCCACCTCGATGTGCACGGAGCCGATCAGCCGGTCGGGGCCGTAGCTGTGCAGGATCAGGTCATAGGCGCCGCTGACGCCGTCATAGGTGCAAAGCTCCTCTTTGATCTGACGGCTCACCTCGGAATCGATCCTCTCGCCCAATATCTGAGAGATCGTCTCGCGCAGGATATCAAAGCCCGCCTTGATGATGAACAGCGAGATCACTACGCCGAGGTACGCTTCCAGCGAAACGCCCCAGATCAGGTAGATGACCGCCGCCACCAGCACCGACGCCGAGATGATGGAATCCATCAGCGCGTCCTTGCCCGAAGCCGCGAGGGAATCGGAGTTCACCTTTTTGCCAACGCGCGACACATAGGTGCCCAGCACAATCTTGACCACGACCGCCACCGCGATGATGATCAGCGACGTCGCGCTGTAATCGGGCGTCTCGGGGGTGATGATCTTCTTGACCGATTCGATCGCCGCCGAGATACCGGCATAGAGGATGATCAGGGCGATGATCATGGAACTGAGATATTCGATCCGTCCGTAGCCCAGCGGATGCTTTTTGTCGGCAGGCTTGACGGAGAGCTTTGCGCCGATGATCGTGATAACCGACGACAGCGCGTCGCTGAGGTTATTGACCGCGTCCAGCGTGAAGCCGACCGCCGCCTTGAACGCGGCAAGAGCGAGGTTGGCGATGATGCCGATGATACTGGTGCGCACGATGATCTTTTGTCTGTTGATGATAACACGCCTCCCAAATCGTGATTGTTTATTCCATTATAATATATAAATGCAAAAGATACAATAGAATGTTGACCGAGTTGATGAGAAATTGTTTTGTAGGGGAGGGTCTTGACCCTCCTAAAACGTTTCCTAAATTAGTCACCTATCGCGAAGCACATCATTTTTCTGTAGGGTACGGCGCTTGCGACGTACCGCATGGCAGAAACGCCGTGTTCCTATTGATAGGTTTTCGATAAAGTAAACGCCCGTCATTCTCGGTACGTCATAAATGCCGTACCCTACGGAAACGCACATTTTCTCAACGGACGTTATATCTTAACTAACGCCCTACCGCGGGAGGGTCAAGACCCTCCCCTACAATAAACGTTTCTGATTCACCTACCAATGGGTGAGGGCGGAGCCCTCCCTTCACCGTTAACCGTTCACCATTAACCGTTAACCACATCTAAAACCGCCTCTTGCACAATCCCATGCCTTGTATTATAATAGGTAAATAGAAAAGAGGGATCGGATGAGCAAGGCGCTGAATCATTTTAAAACCATCACCCACCACCGCCATCAGGTGATCCGCAACTGCTTTAAGGCGGGGATCCCGTGGCAGGGATTAAA
>CACWXE010000296.1 GCA_902764715.1 uncultured Ruminococcus sp.
CACGGGAGAGAACGGTGATATCGCGGGTGCGATAACGGATCAGCGGGAAAGCTTCTTTATCCAGAGAAGTGAATACCAGCTCGCCTTTACTGCCCTCTGGGAGCACCTCGCCGGTGTCGGGATCGATGATCTCGGCATAGAAGTGATCCTCGTTGATGTGCATACCGTTCTGCTCACAGCATTCGAACGCAACGCCGGGGCCGCTCGATTCGGTCAAGCCGTAGATATCATACGCCTTGATACCCAGACTGTTCTCAATATCTTTGCGCATTTCTTCTGTCCAGGGCTCAGCGCCGAAGATACCGGCTTTGAGTTTATTATCCTCAGGCTTGTAGCCCTTTTCTTTTAAGGATTCTCCGATATAAGCGGCGTAGGAGGGGGTACAGCAGAGGAAGGTGGCGTTGAGATCCATCATGAACTGGATCTGGCGGTTGGTATTACCGCTCGACATGGGCAGGGTCAGACAGCCGACTTTATGGGAGCCGCCGTGCAGACCTGCGCCGCCGGTAAACAGTCCGTAGCCGTAGGCTACCTGAACAACATCGTATTCGTCGCCACCTGCCGCGACAATTGCACGAGCACAGCATTCTTCCCACATATCAACGTCGTTCTGGGTGTAGAACGCGACAACGCGTTTGCCGGTGGTACCGGAGGTGGAGTGGATTCGTACACAGTTATTGAGGTCGGTCGCGAGCATTCCGTAGGGATAGGCTTCTCTTAAATCGTTTTTGCTCAGGAACGGCAGCTTGCTGATATCTGCAAGACAGGTGATATCCTCGGGCTTGACGCCTTTTTCATCCATCAGATTGCGGTAGTATTCGACGTTTTCGTAAACATAGCGCACCTGACGGATGAGCTTGTACTCCTGCAGCTTCTTGATCTCATTGACCGGCATGGTCTCAGCTTCGGGCTGATAGAATTTCTTCTGCATGGGGCTTCATCCTTTCTGTTGTTTTTTCATAATACCAACTGCATTTCATGTCATTGCGAGGCACAGCATGCCGTGGCAATCAAAACAGTCATCAGCAGTTATAACCCAAATCAAACGCTTTTTTGTTGATGGCAACAAACTGCGGCTTGACGCATTTTTCGATGGCGTTGAGCCATTTTTCCTTCGGCATATCGAAGTATTTGGCGAGTCTGCCCATCAAAACGATGTTGCACGCCTTGGAGGAACCGGCTTCATTCGCCAGCGCCAGCGCGTCGATATCGTCCACATGGATGCCCTTGTTTTTCATCTCGCCGATGATGTCCTCGGGATAGGTCGCCGCGCCGATGATGACCGGCATGGGATCGATCTGCTGGGTGTTGACGATGATGGTACCGTCCTTTTTGAGGTTCTCCACATAACGAGCCGCTTCGATCTTCTCAAAGGATACGATGAAATCCGCTTCACCGTTCTCGATGACAGGGGAGTAGACCTTGTCGCCGAAGGCTCATTCCGTGCACTTCGGATACTTTTACGTCGTAGCCTTCATCGACCAGCAGTCTGCCGAGCAGCTTGGAAGCGAGCAGAGAACCCTGTCCGCCGACGCCGACGATCATAATATTCTTAGTCATTAGAGGGCACCTCGCTTTCAAACGCGTCAAAGGGACAGAGCTGAGCGCATACGCCGCATCCGACGCAAAGGGTGGTATCGACTACGGCGTGACCGTCGCGGAAGGAGATGGACGGACAGCCGAACTTCATACATTTCTTGCAGCCGCGGCACTTCTCGGGATTAACGTAGAGCGGCTTTTTGGGTTTGACGTACTTTAAGAGGACGCAGGGACGGCGCGAGATGATGACGGAGGGTTCGTTTTTGGCGAGCTCCTCTTTGAGAACCGTCTCACATTCCTCAAGGTTATACGGATCGACCACGCGCACGGAGTTGATGCCGATGCTGTGGCACAGATCCTCGAGATTGACCTTGCCGGCGGGATCACCCTTGATGGAGTAGCCGGTGGTCGGATTCTGCTGATGACCCGTCATACCGGTGATGGAGTTGTCGAGGATGATGACGGTGGAATTGCTCTGGTTATACGCGATGTTGATCAGACCGGTGACGCCGGAGTGCATGAAGGTGGAGTCGCCGATGACGCAGACGGTGTTGTTCTCCGTCTGATCGCCGCCTGCTTTGTTATAGCCGTGCAGACCGGATACCGACGCGCCCATGCAAAGTGTCATATCCAACGCGTTCAAGGGCGGCGCCGCGCCGAGGGTGTAGCAGCCGATATCGCCGAGCACGGTGATCTTGTTCTTCGCAAGAACATAGTACATTCCTCTGTGGGGACAGCCGGAGCACATCATCGGAGGACGTACCGGGATCTCGGTGTCGAGGTTGAATACGGTTTTATCCGCCATCTCAAACGCCTGCTCAATACTCTTCTGGCTGAATTCGCCGAGGATCGAGAACTTGTCCTTGCCGATGACCTCAACGCCGATGTTGTTACAATGTGTTTCGATGATCGGGTCAAGCTCTTCTATGACATAAACCTTGCCGACCTTGGCGGCAAAATCCTTGATCAGCTTGACGGGCAGGGGATTGATCATGCCGAGCTTAAGTACGGGAACGCTGTCCCCGAACGCTTCCTTGACATACTGGTAAGA
>CACWXE010000297.1 GCA_902764715.1 uncultured Ruminococcus sp.
AGGATTATTTCAGCCCCGATACGCAGGTGGTATCGCTCGGCGACTATGCCTGCGAAGCGAATTTCTCCCTCAACATGCCCGAATGGAACCTCAATTCCAAGGAGACGCGCGAGGAATTCACCAAGATCGCCAAGTTCTGGCTCGACAGGGGCGTTGACGGCTTCCGTCTGGACGCCTGCAAGTATTACACCAACAAGGAGACCGACGGCAAGGAGTTCCTCGGCTGGTTTGTAAAGACCTGCCGCGGCATCAATCCCGACGTTTACATCGTCGGTGAGACTTGGTCGGACGACTCGGATATCGTTGAGCTCTACGGCAGCGGTATCGACAGCCAGTTCGCGTTTAAGTATGCGACAAATTCCGGCACAATCAACGAGTGCATCAACACGATGAAGGGCAACAACCTCGTCACCAAGGTTTCAAATTACGACAGCAAAATGCGCAAGGAGAACAAGTACGAGATTAACGCGATGTTCCTCTCGAACCACGACCAAATCCGTATCGCGAACGCCCTTGAGCCAAACGGTCTGGACTTTGAAAAGTTCGCCGCCTCGGTTTATATGCTCTTCCCGGGCAACTCCTTCACTTACTACGGCGAGGAAATCGGTATGACCTCGCCCGGCACAACAGGCGACGCGAACTTCCGCACGCCGATGGTTTTTGACAGCGAGAATTTGCAGAAAATCAGCGTCGATAACCTCGGAGACACCTTTGAAGCTCCCAAGTACGGCGGCGTTGTTCAGCAGCAGAAGGATAAAAACTCTCTGCTAAATTTCTACAGAAGAATTATAACCGCTAAGCTCCAAAATCCCGAAATCGCGAGAGGTCAAATTACGGGCATCCAGAGCTTTGACGACGATACCGTCGGCGCGTTCTACACCGAGTACGACGGCAAAAAGATTATGATTATCCATAACTTTGACAAGACGGAAACTAAGTCCCTCACCATCACCGATGATATGATTGCCAAGGCAACGCTTGCGGCAGACCTCGTCGGAGTTGAAAAGGAAAAGGTCACCTTTAACGGCGGCAAGTTGAGCCTTCCGCCCCATTCCTCGGTAGTAATCAGATCCGCGGAGTAAAAGTAAAATAAGACGTTTTAAGCCTCCCCCAATGCGAAAGCTTTGGGGGAGAAGTAATTTTGCTCGCAAAATGACGGAGGGGGCAGACGTTTCCGATTTGGAAATGTCAAGAAAAGTGCAGTCGGAAAACACCCAAAATAATGGATGCGTAGATGTGGAAAGATTTTGAAGCCGAATGGAGCGTAGCGGAATGAGGCGAATGAGGCTTCAAAATCTCGGCGGTCGGTTACGCCGCCTGCTTTGTTGGCATTCGGCGGTATACCGCCGGCGGCCATCCGTAAGGATTTCGTGTATAGATTCTCATTGTGTTGTAGTAGGTAAAGACATATCTGAACACCGCTGACTTGACGTCATCCATCGTCATACGGTATGTAGGTATGCGGTAAAGCAATTCTTTCTTCAGGGTTGCGAAGAAGCTTTCCATCCTTGCGTTATCATAACAATGCGCTACTCCGCTCAGACTTTGTTGAAGCTTCATACACTCCAACGTTTCTCTGAACGCTTCACTGGTATATTGGCTGCCTCTGTCGCTGTGAAGGATCGCACCGCTTATCGGATACTTTTTCAACGCCTTCACAGTATCTATACAAAGCTCTTTCTTCATATTATTTCGCATAATCAAAGACAGTATCTCTCCGTTGTAACAGTCGAGTATCGGTGAGATATACAACTTGCCGTCTTTGCACTGTATCTGTGTAATATCTGTCAGCATCTTCTTAAACGGCGCGTCTGCACTGAAATCCTGTTTGATCAGGTTTTCGGTGATCATCGCCTGAGGATCTGCCTTTGTCAGTCCTTTCGGCCGACGTTTCGGTGTATGAAGCCAGCCGTTTTCACGCATGATCCTTGTTATTCTTCTATTACCGGCTTTTATGCCTCGTTGTACCAACGCCAACTGTATTCTGGGGACGCCATAGTTATCGTTCAACGGATTTTCATCTAATATTTCTTTGATAGCAACCGAAAGAACTTTATCTTTACCGGGCTTATCTTTATTCTTAATATAACGATAGTAGCCGGATTCGCTGACTCCGAGCACCTTGCAAATTGACTTTACCGTCCACTTGTTTTTGTTGTTTTCAATAAAGACATAGCGCAAATGTGCTTTTACTTCTTTCGGTTCTTTGCGAAAAAACCAAGCGCCTCCTGTAGTTCTCGAATGCGCTGTTCTTTTTCATCGGCGCTCATTCGCTTGTGTCCGCTGCCGACGTGCGCCTGACTGCCGTGAATATTCTGTCGATGGCGCCAGTCTGCCAGCGTGTAGTATGGTATGCCGAGCTGTTGCGCTGCTTTCTTGATTCCTATCTCGTCTGACAGTTTGACTGCCTCTTCTTTAAAACTCTTTTCGTAGGTTGTCATTCTCTTTCACCTTTCCTTTGATGTTTTTCATTATATCACATCTTTGGGTGTTTGACGACTCTACTTATATGATAACATTCCACTTTTCGGCATAGA
>CACWXE010000298.1:0-1104 GCA_902764715.1 uncultured Ruminococcus sp.
CCTCCGCCCCTTGACACGCGTGTCCGGGGCACCTCCCTTAGAAAAGGGAGGCAAATAAGGGAGGATCAATATGGAACGCTATGATGTAGGCGGAATGAGCTGTGCGGCATGCTCTGCACGGGTCGAGAAGGCGGTCGGGAATGTGGACGGCGTGACGTCGTGTTCCATCAGTCTGCTGACCAACTCGATGGTCGTCGAGGGTAGCGCGAGCGCCGACGAGATCATCCACGCCGTGGAAAAAGCAGGCTATACCGCCAAGTCGCAAAACGCCGCGGCACAACAGAATAACAAAATCAAGATCGAAAAGCCGAACGAGGTCAAGCCGCTCCTACAGCGTTTCTTTATCTCGCTGGGTCTGCTGCTCGTGCTGATGTACTTTTCGATGGGGCATGTGATGTGGCACTTTCCCCTGCCGCCGTTCTTTGACGGCAACCCCATCGCGATCGCTCTGGTGCAAATGATCCTCAGCGCCGCGGTGATGATCATCAACAAACGATTTTTTGTCAGCGGCTTCAAAGGCATCATCCACCGCGCGCCGAACATGGACACGCTGGTATCCCTCGGCTCGGCAGCATCCTTTATCTGGAGCGTCTACGAGCTGTTCATGATGACGGTAACAGAGGGTGAAAAACAGGCAAGCCTGCTGCATGGGCTGTACTTTGAATCCGCCGCCATGATACTGGTGCTCATCACGCTGGGCAAGATACTGGAAGCGCACAGCAAAGGCAAGACCACCGACGCACTGCAATCGCTGATGGATCTTTCTCCGAAAACCGCCGTCATTGAAAGAGATGGCGAGGAAAAGGAAGTCCCGATCGAAGCGGTGAACAGCGGCGATATCTTCATCCTGCGCCCGGGTATGAGCGTACCGGTGGACGGCGTCGTCATCGAAGGCGAGAGCACGATCGACGAAAGTATGCTGACGGGTGAGAGCCTGCCTGTCGATAAGGCTGTAGACGCGCAGGTCACCTCCGCGACCATCAATCAAAACGGCTACCTCAAATGCCGCGCCACCCGCGTGGGCGAGGATACGACCCTGAGTCAGATCATCCGCACCGTCTATGAAGCCTCCGCCACCAAAGCGCCGATCGCGCGTATTGCCGA
>CACWXE010000298.1:1167-2063 GCA_902764715.1 uncultured Ruminococcus sp.
GCTGATCACCGGCGCTCAGTTCGCCTACGCGCTCGAGCGAGGGATCTCTGTGCTCGTGATCTCCTGTCCCTGTGCCTTAGGCTTGGCAACACCCGTGTCGATCATGGTCGGCAACGGCGTGGGCGCAAAGGCGGGCATCCTGTTCAAGAATGCCGAGGCGCTGGAAACCGCGGGCAAAACACAGATCGTCGCGCTCGACAAAACCGGCACCATCACCAAGGGCACGCCCGAGGTCACCGACCTTATCCCCGCCGACGGTGTGACGGAATCCGAACTATTACAAATCGCGTACAGCATCGAAAAGCGCAGCGCCCATCTGCTGGCGGAGGCGATCACCGCCTACGCGGAGGAACAGAACACCTCTGCCCTGCCCTGTGACGATTTCCAAAACCTGTCGGGACACGGACTGAGCGGCATGATCGGCGGCGAGCAGGTGATCGCGGGCTCCCTGCGCTTTATTCAATCAAAAATCAATGTCGACCAAAAGCTCGTGAAAAAAGCAAGTTGTCTAGCCGATGAAGGCAAAACACCGATGCTGTTCATCAAAGGCGGCAAGCTGCTGGGTATGATCGCGGCGGCTGACACCGTCAAGGATGACAGTAAGACCGCGGTCAGGGAGCTGTCCGAATTAGGGATCCGCGTTGTGATGATCACCGGTGACAATGAGAAGACTGCCGCGGCGATCGGCAACAGCGTGGGTGTAGATCGCGTCTATGCAGGCGTTCTGCCCTCGGGCAAGAGCGATATCATCACCGAGCTCAAGCACTACGGCAAGACCGCCATGGCGGGCGACGGCATCAACGACGCTCCCGCGCTGACCGCCGCGGACACCGGCGTCGCCATCGGATCGGGATCGGATATCGCCATCGACTCCGCCGACGTGGTACTGGTCGGCT